>JAITHD010000178.1 GCA_031280155.1 Treponema sp.
CAATTAAATCATCATGCATACCTATAACCTTTTACATGGAAATTATGAGAGATATCAATAAAATCCGAAGCATTAATTTTTATAAGCATATATTTTAATAAATTATGTATTATAATGCCCTATCTCTCTGTTCTTATTATGAACTATTTCAAAATAAAATACAATAGTACAAAAAAGAAAGACGATCAAGCCCTCAAACGTGGAAAATAAAGAAATAAGTCATTGGTCTATTCAAGATAAGAAAAACCCGCCGGTTCGGGGCTTTATTAAAAAACGATAAGCTGACATAGCTTATCATAGAAGGAAGGGAGGGATCAAAACTTACCGCTCTCCAATCTCATAGGGCTGACCTGCGGACCGGGGCGCATAGTCCTTCCCGCTGAAAATCACCAGGGTTCCAAGGGTAACGATATAAGGCAGGGCGTTGAAGAAATCCGGCGGAAGAAACCCTAAGCTCTTGATATTGGTAATATGTACCGCCAGCGCTGAGGCCGCGCCGAATAACAACGAAGAACCGAAAATCCCCAGCGGAAGCCAGCGCCCAAAAGATACGGCAGCAAGCGCAATGAAACCTTTCCCATTAATCGTATTCACGGTATATTGAATATCCTGAGTTAAGACAATGCAGGCTCCCGCAAGTCCCGCAAAAGACCCTGAAATCAGGACCCCAATGTACCGGATTTTAATTACATTGACCCCAGCGGATGCAAGCGCCGCGGGATGTTCGCCGCAAGCTCGAAGCCGCAGTCCCCAAGGACGTTTATAGAGTACAAACCAGGTAATAACCAAGATGACAAGGGCTATCCACGCGGTAGGGTAAATCCCGCCGAATCCGGGAAGCATTCCAAGTTGGGGATTAGGAGTCCGCTCAGTATGGAAGATAAGCTGACAGAAAAATACCGTCAGTCCGTTAGCAAGCAGATTGATTCCTGTTCCTGAAATGACCTGATCCGCTCTGAGACTTATAGAAGCAAATGCGTGAATCAAGGAAAAAAGACAGCCCATAAAAGCGCCGAATACAAGGGCTAGAGGAATCGAAAATCCAATAACCTTTTCGAGCAGCACATGGACAGTCGCCGCAGTCATAGCGCCTATAGACATAAGCCCTTCAAGCGCGATATTGACTACCCCGGAACGCTCGCAGATCAGCCCTCCAGCCGCGGCAATTAAGATAGGCGCCAGGATCATCAGTATTGAAGGAATCATCTGAAAGAGAAGCGGCATACCTATTGTCATGATTGGATCGTTCCTTTGCGGACTTGTTCTTTCATCCGCCAATCAATAATAAGCCGGACTCCCGCCCGCAGGGAGATAAAAACCACTACCAGTCCCATAATTATAGAGGTAATTTCCTTGGGAATTTGCCGGGACTGCATGAGGGGCTGGGCGGTTTTGAGCATACCGAACAGCAATCCGCTCAGGGCGGTTCCCAGAGCCGAACTGTTTCCTACTAACGCTACGGCAATGCCCTCAAACCCATACCCGTCTTGGGCTGACAAAACTCGGCCTGACGGAAAAAGCCCCAAGGAAACAACCCCTCCCGCAAGTCCTGCAAACCCGCCGGATATAGCCATAGCAACAGTAACGCTGAAATTTACATTAATGCCGCCGTATCGGGCGGCTTCCTTGTTGAGTCCAGTAGCCCGCAGCGCATAGCCTAGTCCGGTTTTTTCCATAACTACCCAAAAGAAAAAAATCGCCCCAATGGTTAAGTACAGTCCGTAATTCAACCGGGAACCGTTGGTTAGGGCTTTTAAGAAAGGACTTGTAAGGAGACTCGTCTCAGGGAACCCCGGGGTTTGATAGGTGTTGGTTCCCGGAATGAGCATAGTACAATATCGAGACCCATAATAGGCAATATAATTCATCATAATCGTAGCTACCACTTCAGACACATTAAACCGAGCCTTCAAGAAACCCACAAGTCCTCCCCAAAGCGCACCGGCTCCAATAGCGCCGGTTATTGCGGTAAGCCAATGAATAACCGGAATATGAGGACCATAAAAGGCAAAAAACTGCGCCGCTGTAAGCCCTGCAATATACTGCCCTTCAGCACCGATATTGAACAATCCGGTTCTTGCGGCAAAAGCCATAGAAAAACCGCAGAGGATCAAAGGCAGGGAAAGAACGATCCACTCTCCAATATACCGCCCGTTAAACCGAGTAATCCATATCTCCTGATCCGGATTCCATCGAATATACCAGCCTGATACGCACTGTAACAGGGAAAGATACATTTCTACAGGATTCCGTCCTACCAGAAGGATCAAAATTGTTCCCGCTAAGAAACCCATAAAGACCACTGCGGCTGAAACCAGTCCTTCCGAATGGGTGAAGGTTTCTAAAATACGCTCTCCCAGAGGATCCCTGTTCTTATTACCCCTTAGACGTTCCTTCACGCAGAATTTCCTCCAGCTCTGACGCCGCCCATCATAACGCCGATACGCCCCTCGTCTGCGGTTTCACCAGAGGCAATCCCCACAATAGACCCTTTAGAAACCGCGGCGATCCGGTCGCAGAGATTAAGAATCTCGTCCAGTTCAAAAGAGACCAGCAGTACCGCCCTGCCTTTATCCCGTTCTTCCATAATGCGGCGATGGATATATTCGATGGCTCCCACATCAAGCCCTCTGGTGGGCTGAGATACAATGAGCAGTTCCGGTGAACCGTCTATTTCCCGGGCAATGATCGCTTTCTGCTGATTCCCGCCGGACATATCTTTAGTCCGGGTAGCCCCGCCGTTTCCCGCCCGAATGTCGAACTGTGCAATAAGCCTTTCCGCGTGCTTTTTAATATAAGAAAAACGCAAAAAACCAAAGCCATTAGAAAACGGCTTTTTCCGGTAGTTTTTCAGGATGAGATTTTCATCAAGTCGAAAATCCAGCACCAGTCCGTGTTTATGCCGATCTTCAGGCACCAGCCCAATCCCCTGTTCATTCCTGTTGCGGATGCTTTCTCTGGAAAGGTCTTTTCCTTTAAGGAGAATCCGACCGGATTTTATCGGCAGAAGCCCGGAAATCGCGGCAACCAGTTCAGACTGACCATTCCCGTCTACGCCGGCGATCCCAAGAATTTCCCCGGAGCGCACCTCAAGGGATAGGTCTTGAACCGCTGGCACCCCTCTGGAACCAATCACGGTCAAATGTTCAATACTCAGAACCACCTCTTTGGGATCAGCGGGTTTTTTCTCAATGCGAAAACGTACTGATCGTCCGATCATCTTTTCCGCAAGCTCCTGCTCGTCAGCCTGATTAACCTCCAGGGTTCCCATATATTTTCCTCGGCGCAGTACCGTACAGCGATCTGCCGCCGCCTTAATTTCTTTCAGTTTGTGAGTGATAAATACAATAGTTTTGCCTTCTGCCTTGAGGCGGCGGAAAATAGCCAGCAATTCGTTGATTTCTTGAGGAGTGAGTACTGCGGTAGGTTCATCAAAGATAAAAATATCTGCATTTCGATAGAGAATCTTGAGAATCTCTACCCGCTGCTGCATACCCAGGGTGATCTGCTCAATCCGAGCATTAGGGTCTACCGCAAGATTGTAAGCGTCGGATAACTCGGCTACCCGCTTTTCAGCCTGAGAGACGTCAAGATTTCCCCAGAGGTTGCGCGGTTCAAGTCCAAGCACGATATTTTCAGTAACCGTGAAGTTATGAATAAGCTTAAAATGCTGATGTACCATGCCTATTTTCAGAAGCGCCGCGTCATTGGGGCTTCTGATCCGCACTTCCTGTCCGCGAATCTTAATAATTCCCTCCTCAGGTTCATAAAGACCGAACAGAATAGACATAAGCGTTGACTTCCCGGCGCCGTTTTCCCCCAGCAAGGCGTGAATTTCCCCTTGGGCAACCTCCAGCCGTACCTTATCATTTGCGATAATCCCCGGAAAGACCTTGGTTATATCAAGCATCTGGATGGCTGGAGGGGGCGGACTGTTAGTTGGCACCTATACTACTCCGTTTCAAGGGCGTGTCCTGGAAGGTCATTACTCTGTATCCATAGCTTTCAAATCCTGTGGAAATCCGGGAATCTGTTTCGCCTCTGTATATGAAGAAGCTACATGAATCTCACCAGAAATGATCTGCCCTTTTATCTGTTCAAGTTTATTCTTAATATCTTGAGTAAGGGCATCATTGGTGACTGCATAGCCTACGCCGTCAGCTTTTAGATCAAGAGTTATCACTTCTCCTTTGAAGTTTTTATTCTTGACCATATTAAGTCCATAGAGGACTCCTGTTTCAACTCGTTTCAGCATAGAAACAAGCACTGCAGACTCAGTGTTTGTGTAGCGCCCTTCTTCATACTGATCCGAATCTACCCCGATAGCCCAGACGTTCCTTCCCTGAAGCCGGTACTCTTTTGCTTGGGCAATAGTACCATTCCCGCTGTTTCCTGCGGCCGAATAGATAGCATATACTTCGGAATCATACCATGTCTTTGCCTGGGTTTTTACCAGTCCTGATTCATCCCAGCTATTAACATAGTAATCAACGATTTCAGCGTTAGGAAGCACTGACAGTATCCCTTGGATAAACCCAATCTCAAACTTGGTAATTACCGGTCCGGGAACCCCTCCGATAAAACCAAACTTGGGATTATCAATATTGTCAGCTACAGCTTTCAGCGCCGCCGCGACTCCTACCAGATAGGAACCTTCATGTTCCGCAAAGACTATATTCAGTACATTAGGCAGTTTCACATAGTCAACATCAACAATCAAATAATGCTGATTTGGATAATCTTTAGCGGCCCCAGTCAAGGCATCCGCAAAGGTAAAGCCTGCGGTAACAATAAGATCGTATCCTTCGTCCGAAGCCTGCCGGATATTAGGATCATACATATCTTGGGTTTGAGCGGTAACGGCATCGTAGGCTGAACCTCGCTTACGGGGATTATTCCAAGTATCCCCATAAAATTCAAGGATTCCCCGCCACGCCGCCGCATTGAATGAACGATCGTCTATCCCGGATGCATCAGTTAACAACCGTACTGTTATATCTACAGTCCCTGCTTTTTGAGTATTGCGGTTTTCCTGCTTTGGCGCTGAGAATACCGAAGCCGCCGTAAAGCCTAGTATAACTACACAAAAAAGAATTTTTTTCATATTTTCCTCCTGATTTCTTTCTTAGCAAAATATAAATAAAGCATACCATTTTTTGAGGGTTTATTTCAATAGGTAGTTATACAAAAGCCGCGTAGCGGATTTTGTATAACTACGGGTAAGATGGCTGGAAAATAATAGAATAAAAATTTACTGGATAAGCGGATTGACAGAATAAAATTAAATGGATAGTATAAAATTACAAGGAGTTTTTATGTTATTTTTTAAGGAAAA
>JAITHD010000252.1 GCA_031280155.1 Treponema sp.
GCTCCTTCCCACGCCTCATTCCGGCACCTTTTGCCAGCCCTGGTCTTTGCTTCGCAAAGCCCTTATCCGGGCTGGCAAAACGTCGTAAACAGCCGGAACGATACGTTAAGCCCGCATTGCCGTAAACAAAGTCCTGACGTTTTGAGCAATTTGTTCTTTCAAAGCCTCTAGGTTGACAGCCCGTAATGCTGCTGCCCGTTTATAGGTCTCTGCTATCATATACGGATGAGCTGGTTTTCCCCGAAAGGGGGTTGGCGCAAGAAAGGGGGCGTCTGTTTCCAGCAGCATCTTGTCCAGCGGCGTAAACGTAAAGGCTTCTCTCAGGGCTTGAGCGGACTTGTAGGTTAAGACTCCTGCAAAAGAAAGATAATATCCTAGATCCAGAAAATCTCTGGCTTCCGAGACTCCATAGGAAAAACAATGTATTACCCCTTGGACTTCTGGATAGTTCGCAAGGACGGCTCTCGTTTCCTGCGGCGCTTCACGGGAGTGGACGATAATAGGCAGGTTCAGTTGTTTCGCTAGATTCAGCTGCAGTTCAAACAATTCCCGTTCTCTCCCTATATCAGCCGTTTTATTGTGATGCCGGTCAAGTCCGCATTCTCCAATGGCAACAAGCCGATTCTTAGGGGCCTCGGCAATGTGCTGTTCTAAAATAGGAAACAATGCCTTCTGTTCCGCAATGGCTTGAGAGGCGGGCCATATTCCCGCAGTGAACCAAACCTCTGGATATTCGGCAAAATCCTTTATACGACGGCGTAGATCGCCGGCTTCTACGCCGATATCAATAATGCCCTGAAATCCCGATGCAAAAAGCTGCGAGAGGTCGGCTTTGACAGAAGCCGTTTCTGTGATAGGTTTCAGCATTGAAAGATGCGCGTGAGTATCAATGAGTCCCGGATTATCATAAAAATTTTGCTGATATGTACACATACTATTGACCATACCTGAAATACTTAGTAAAATACAATATATAGCCGAGGTGGTGGAATGGTAGACACGGGGGACTTAAAATCCCCTCCTTGTGAAAGGGTACGGGTTCAAGTCCCGTTCTCGGCAAACCAGCTCTAAAAAATGAGAACAATCCCTAGACAAAAGTTATATGAGTATATTAATATGAAATTATCCTTAATAAATACACTGAATTATAATTTAGGAGGAATTATGAAAATAAACGCTTTGTTGAATCCATTGCAACGGCTTGTATTCGTGGTATCTTTGGGGGCGGCGTCTTTTCCGCTCTTTGCGGGGTCAGCTCAGGAAGCGGAACTTGATGCATTGCTCAAGTTAAAGAAGCCGGGCAGCGCCCAATCCCGTATGGTTACTGAGGAAAACGGGATTACCCAAGAAATAGACGGAGAATATCTGGTGGTCACTAAAGGAGATATGACGATCCGGATGCCTTTGGCTTTTGGGCTTGAAAAACTCCAAGAGATCATTGATATGCTCAATAATGGTCTTAATCCGAGCGCCATCAATGGAAAATGGGAGGTAGTTGCTGAAGATCCAGAGAATACTGAAAACAATAGGTATGTTTCATTTGAATTTGACGAAGGAAATTTTATTGTTGTAGAAAGCAATGCCCAGCCGACGGTTCAGACCGATCCGGTTGTTCATTTCGGAGCCTATAAAATCCAAAACCAAATGATTGCGCTCGGTGATTTTGGTTATATGCAAAACATCGTCCTTGATCTGGCAAATGAGATGGAGTTTAGTTTTGGTTCAGAAGAGGACTCTGAAATCCCTATAAAGGTCAGAAAAGTACCGAATGTAGCTGAATCAGAGCAGACTAACCTTTTGTGCAGAACCTGGAAATTAGTAAGGCGCGGCGGGGTTGAGACCTTTGACACCCAATATGAAGATACGATACTTTTTACCAAAGCAGGAACCTATCTAGTTACCTACCCTAATCAAGAACTTGGCATAGCTCAATGGCGCTGGGTCGATATCGGCGAAACCCAATTCGAGTATTCCTGGGATAATTGGCAAGAACCCGGACTTGTTCAGATCTATGAATTAGAAGCGGCGTCTTTTAAAGTCGAAGACAAAGCCGCTATATCCTATGAATTTGTGCCTGCTAACTAACGTTGTTTACACCCGCGCTTGGCGGCGCAGGTGTCTCCCCGTATCAGGGAGCAGGCAGATAAAACACCCCGATAAAGGACGGTACGCTGTAGATAGATGAAAAATTAGAGTCCATACCGGTAACGACAATATACATAGCCGTATAAGTGTATCGCGTACCGGTTATATCAGCTTTATTAACGACATCCGCGTTGATCCCGGTAGTTATATTGAGAGGATCGTTTAATTCGGAAGTATTAAAAAAGTACCGATTCATTGGCATTGGTCTAAAAAGACCGTTCCCAGTGGAGCGTTGAAGCGTATATTTGCGGTTATCAATAGTAAGATTCGGGGCGCTCCGGGGGGAAGATTCGATAAAATCAAGGGTAAGGGTCTTTCCTAAAGCGCTAGACCCTAATACGTCGTCAATGTCCGCTCCTTCCAACATAAGAGAATAATAATGTCTATTGTTAAATAAGGTCCCTATTGAAGCGGCGGCGTTATTGGTATCTGTATTAGTATAGGGCAGAAAAGCGTTATAATCCGAAGATAACGCGGCGTTCAACTCGTTCATATTCCCGGTATTTATCATAGGATAAAATTTTTCGCTTACATAGATGCGGTAATATATCGTAAAATGGGTAAAATAGTAATAATCCGTCAGGCTGACATCAGGGAGCCTAATAACCGCCTCTTGATTGAGGGTGACTGAAATACTCCCTGAGGGTATGGAAAAGAGAAACAGATAATCTTCAATGCCGCAAGAACCAATACTAACAACAAATGCCCAAACCGCCGCAAAAAAGACGAAGTAAATTTTTTTTTTCATGTAGGTTTATGGCAATGTAAGGGCTATAATCTTGCTTTGAGCAAGATTAGTCCATAAGGAATCTTCAGGCCATTTATTGATAATATCTCGATACGCTTGGAGGGCGGCTTCCTTGTTGTTTCGGGTTTCTTCAAGGCGTCCTATATGAAATTGCGCTCTACTGGCTGCGGGAAAACTATCCGCTAAGGCTATGCATTGCGCGTACAAATCTATTGCTCCTTGAATATTGTTTTGTTCTTCTGCGGCAACCGCAGCGTTATATAAAAAAATTGGAGCCATATAGGTTTTTTCTCCTGCCTTTGCCGCAGCAATCCAGTTTTTTTCAGCGGCTTCCCATTCTTTGCGTTCCACATAGATACTCGCCGCTATTGAATACCCTCTGGCTCCGGCATATCCAGAATGTTTGGAGGCAAAGGCGGAAAGCTCGTCTATAAAAGCCGTTACTTCCGCTTCCTTAGAGGGTTCGGTCAGATTTATCCCAAAATCATCGTATCGGCGTTTCAAGTCTTCAACCTGGGTTAACGCTTTAGTCTGCAAAGCGTCGGCGACGCTTAAACTCACGATAAATCCTATCAAAAGAACCGCGACGCTTATGGTAATAATGCATATAATTTTGCGGTTATTTTGAATAAACATATTGAGCCTTTCAGAGGCGCTCAGGGCTTCAATTTTTACCTCTTGTTCGTTTGCAAAGGGTATAATACGCTGCTCCTTTGCGGCGTTTTCGTTCTCCGTTTTTTCCGGGGTTTTTGCCATAATACTACTCCTTAGGATTAATAATAACTAATTCTTTTATGAGTTTCGATAGATACGTTCTCTGTATATCCAGAGCTTTCGCTGTTTCAGTTTGATTCCAGTTATGTTCTGTCAGCGCTTTTTGAATAAAATGGGTCTTAAATGTAGTAATCGCGGTTTTCAGGTCTCGGCTGCCTCCTTCTGTTACCGAAGGAATCCCTTTATCAAGAAACAGATCCTCTTTCCCTATCCATTTGTTTTTGCTGATAACGCAGGCTCGTTCAACGCAGTTTTCCAGCTCTCGGACGTTCCCGGGCCAAGAATAAGATAACATCATATCCATCGCTTCATTAGAAAAACCGCTGAACTGCTTTTTGGTTTCAGCCATACATTGTTTAAGAAAGAATCCCGCCAATTCCGGAATATCCTCAGTGCGCTGCCTGAGAGGAGGAATATAGAGGGGTAATACATTCAGCCGATAATATAAATCGCTTCTGAAGTTCCCCTGTTCTACCAAGGCTTCAATGTTTTTATTGGTTGCCGCCAGAATCCTGACATTCACCGTAATGGATGTATCAGAACCTATCTTTTCAAAGGTCTTCTCCTGAATAACCCGCAGTAATTTAGCCTGTAAGGGCAGGGGCATATCTCCAATTTCGTCCAGAAAGATAGTCCCCCGGTCAGCCAGATCAAAACGCCCCTGCCGATCCGAAACAGCTCCGGTAAAAGCTCCCTTTACATGACCGAATAACTCGCTCTCCAATAAGCCTTCAGGCAGAGCCGCACAGTTTACCCGTATGAAAGGCTGGTCTCTCCGTTTGCTTCGCAGATGGATTTGTTCGGCAAACAACTCTTTTCCCACCCCGCTTTCCCCTAGAATGAGTACCGAAGAATCGGTTTGACCGATCCGGTTGATGATATCAAGCTTCTCCAAAATAATCTGACTCTTAGCGATCAATATATGATAGCCTTTATCAGTTTGAAGCTGGGCTTGTAAGAGCTGAATTTCGTTTTGAGCCTTTTCAACGCTTCGGGCGTTGACCACCGCCAAAGCCGCTTGATTAGCAAATATTTCAAGCCATTCAAGGTCTTCCTGCTCAAAATAGGGTCCATGCTTCTTGTTGATAAGCTCAATGACCCCGATACACTCATCCTTAACCCGCATGGGAACCGCCATCATAGTCTTAGACGTATAATCTATCTGCTGGGCTATATGGAGAAAGTGGCGATCATCGTTGACCACGTCATTGACAATAACCGATTTATTATGCTGCGCCACCCACCCGGCAATACCTTCTCCGGCTTTCAGCGTAAACCGCTGTACCTCAGTGCCTTTAGCGCCCAGGGCAACCTCAAAATAAAGCGTCTGGGTTTCTTTATCGAACAGCAGAATACTGGACGCATCCCCATCGCATAATCGAGTGGCCGACTCAAGGATATGAGTTAATAAAACCCGCAGGTCCCCGTAATTTGAGTTAATAAGGGTATTAATCTCAATCAGGGTATTAAATTTCTGGACGTCAATTTGTGACAGCATACCAAATAGGGGTTGCTAGTTATTACCCTTAGATTTTACTAAATCTCCTAGGGTAAAAGTAGAATCATCCGATTCTTCCGCCGCCATATAACGGGACATCTCTTCCCGTTGTACTTTCCTCTGATAATCCCGAATAGAAAAGGCAACCTTCTGTTTTTCAGGCTGGAGTTCCAGGACCACCGCTTTTATCTTGTCTCCAACTTGATACTTCTTGATGGCGTCATCAGGATTTTCTTCCCGATTTTCCGGCAGATTGGTTTTGTGGATAAGCCCCTCAATGCCTCCTGGAACCCGTACAAAAATCCCGAAATCGGTAATAGAAGAAACTTCCCCTTCAACTAAGGAACCCGGTCTATAAGCCGCGGCAAAACTCTGCCAGGGGTCTTCGGTAAGCTGCTTAATACCCAGCCGAATACTCCGATTGTCCCGCTCCGCGCCGATCACAATGACCTCGATTTCCTGTCCGGTGTGCAGTTCGCTCCCCGGGTACTTAACCTTCTTGGTCCAGGAAATATCGTCTCCATGAAGAAAACCGTCAATTCCCTCTTCTAATTCGATGAAAGCCCCTACATTCGTGACCTTTACCACTTTGCGGGTCAGCCGAGTGCCTACAGGATACTTCTCGTCAATGTTATTCCAAGGATTCGCGGTAACCTGCTTCAGCCCCAGAGAAACCCTGCCGGCTTGCAGATCGTAACCTAGAATCATACACTCGACTTGATCCCCAATCTTGACCACTTCATCAGGCTTCTGAATCTTCTTGATCCAGGAGAACTCAGAGATATGGGCTAACCCTTCGATCCCCTCTTCCATTTCGATAAACGCGCCGAAATCGGTCAATTTGGTCACTCTGCCGGTGATAATATCATTTACATGATACTTGTCTTCAAAATGAACCCAGGGATCATCGGTAAAATGCTTGAGCGACAAGTTGATGCGCTTTTCTTCTGGGTCAATCCTGATAACCTTGAGGGTGATTTCCTGACCTTTCTTCACAAAGTCTTTGGGTCTGGTAACATGCCCCCAGCTCATATCGTTGATATGCAGCAGCCCGTCAAACCCGCCAAGATCGATAAACGCCCCAAAAGAGGTAAAGCTCTTGACTGCGCCGGTAACGTCTGCGCCGATAGGGGTGTTTTCAAAGAAGTCGTTCCGCTTCTGTTCCACCTCTTCCTCAAGCCACTTGCGGCGGTTGACCACAATATTGACTTTACCGTCTGAATAGAGGCGCTCCACATACACCGGGGTTTTGATTCCCAAGAGTTTTTCCGGCTTGTCCACCTTTTGGGAATCAGACTGACTGATAGGGAGGAATGCCTTAACCCCCATGCCAAGGTCGAAATCATAGCCCCCCTTCACGAGGCTGTTAATGATCCCCTCTACCAGGATATGTTCCTGAAAAGCCTGCCGGAGATTCTTCCATAAAAGCTTGATATCCGCTTTTTCCTTGGAAACAATCACCTCTCCATGCTTATTCTCTTTGGTAATGAGAATAACCGAAACCGCATCCCCGACTTGGGGGATCTCCGCAAACTCCGCTATCGGAATTTTTCCCTCTGATTTGTAACCTACGTCGATAAACACTTGATCCGGCGTAACCTGAACAACCGTTCCTACGACGATCTGCCCCTCTTCTAAGGGTTCAAGAGATTTGAGATACTCTTCCATCTGTAATTGTGTCTGGATGTTATCCGCAGAGTTTTTTGATTCATCCATTTCCACTTCCATCTCGGCCATGATTGATCCTTCTGTAATATTCTTTTTAGGTACTTTATATTCTATGGTAATATTCTCTATTAATTTGGCATAAACTTGCTCGATGGTCAAGAGCGATGTATCAAAAATCATCACTCCTGGAGCAATTTTTAGGCTTCCTTCAACTTTATTTTTATCAATAGCGTCCCGCTGCTCTAGGGATTGCCGGATTTCTTCAAGACTGAGATTCGATACGCCCTGTTCATACCGCCGTTTAGCTCTGGCTTCTACCGACGCATCCAGATAAAACCGATGTTCCGCATTGGGAAAAACCACTGTGGTCATGTCCCGTCCCTCTGCCACTATATCAAAGTTTTGGGGGATCTTACGGATCAAGTCATTGACCAAATGACGAATCGGCACGATAAGGGACAACCGCGGCGTATACCAGTCAATATCGTCGGTATGAAGCAGCGCATCAACGTTCTCTCCGTCCAGATATACCGCTCCGTCCCGATAGGCAATGGCGGCTTCTTCAGCATACGCCAAAGCCGCGCCCGGGTCAGCGTAACTGATATTTTTTCGCAGACACCCCAAACTTATTGCCCGGTATACATTACCGGAATTGACATAGGTAAAGCCCAGCCGTTCGGCTAATAACCGAGCAATAGTGCTTTTCCCCGACCCCGCAGGTCCGTCAATAGCAATTACCATATATCCTCCTTTGGGCTGGTATTGCCCATACTGGCTCTTGAACATTGTTCAAATCGTCACACCGATGTTCCCTTCAGTAAACCAGATAATTCCTGATTCGTGAGGGCTCTGGATGCTCCGGCTTTAAGGTCTCCCAGCAGTACCGGTCCTATCCGTATACGGCGCAGTTTGATCAGATGCAGATGAAAATAAGAAAAAACCCGCCGAATCTCCCGATTCTTTCCCTCAACTAATATGATCCCCAGGGATTTTTTCCCTAATCGATCAACCCTCACCGCCTGATAATGGATGCCTTCAATGTCGATTCCCTGCATAAAGGCTTCCGGTACGGTTTCAGGAATAATGCCGGAAGTTTCCAGGATATATTCCTTTTCTATACCCGCCGAAGGATGGCTCACCTTAGCGGCAAAATCCCCGTCATTGGTAAAGATAATCAATCCTGAAGACCGGTAATCCAGACGCCCTACATTGTAGAGCCGTTCCTTGATATTCTTCGGCAGCAGGTCCCGGGCCAAAGGACGCCCTTGGGGATCCGCAGAACTGCATATATAGTCTGTCGGCTTATGGAGCGCAAGATGCCAACGTTGATTTTCAATCTGTACCAGAACTCCGTCAAGACAGACCTGATCCCCGGGCAGAACTTTTTCCCCTAAAACTGAAACAATCTTGCCGTTTACCGAAACCCTGCCGGCGGTGATCAGGGTCTCCGCAGAACGCCGGGAAGCCGCGCCTGCGTGAGCAAGATATACCTGCAACCTCATAGCGTTATCCTTTTTATCAGCCCTGCTTTTCAACTGCAAACCGTTCCGCCTCGCTTTCATTGAGTTTTGGCAAATCCGCAATGCTCTCCAGCCGGAACAATCGCAGGAATTCTTTGGTAGTTCCAAACTGAACCGGCTTTCCCGGTACGTCTTTCTTGCCGGTTTCCCGAATAAGCTCTTTTTCCAAAAGGAGCCGTATCATGGTATCCGCCTGAACCCCTCGGATTGACTCAATTTCGCTTCTCGTAATGGGCTGAGAATATGCGATAATCGAGAGGGTCTCCATAGCCGCCCGTGAAAGCCTGCCTTCATTTTTTTTGCCGTACCGCTCCTTGAGGGTCTCCCAATATTCTTTTTTTGGTGAAACAATGATCCCCCCGCTGATCCGAGATAATTCCACGCCCGAAACTTCCTGACTATACCGAAACGCTAAGACTTCCAAAGCGGCTTCTACGGTTTCTTTGGCAAGTCCTGAGATACGGGCAAGACCGGCTTCGTCTAAAGGTTCAGTTTCCAAGTACAGGATCGATTCAATCAACGCCGTCTCTTTCACTAAAGCTGCTTCCATTCTGTGTTATCTGCTCCT
>JAITHD010000263.1 GCA_031280155.1 Treponema sp.
TATTCCAAATGTTACAAGGTATTTCCCTTCGGCTAAATTCGCTATCCTGTTTTGATTGTCCATGCCGCCATTATACCATACCTCTTTCCTATTGTCGAGGTTTTAGAACAGGTCTATTAAATCAATCGCCGCTCCCAAAGAGCATACGAGGAGGACTATAATGGCTGATATGAGAATTGAATCACTGCATGTAAAAAATGTGCGGCTTTTTACCGAGTTAAACATCAAGTTTAATGCAAAATTTTGACGATCAGGTGCGACAATCACTTCTTATTACGGTATGCTTTATATTCAGCCTTTTCCTGTATTATTTTCTTGAATATTTTAATCATTTTTTCCTATTTATCCTCCAGATTTTTTTATTTTCTCAATACTTCAAGCGCCGGCGGTGTTGCTCAAAGCCTCGATTTTCTCTGTTTTTGAGGCGGTGCCGAAGCTTTGAGCCTTTGCGCCGGAGTTTTGAACTTCGAGTTTAAGGCTTTTACTTCGATTTCGAGGTTTTGAACCTCAAAATCGAAGCTTTTATCTTGAACTTTGTGGCTTTGAGCGTCAAAACCCGCTCTTGTTGAGTCAACATCAAGGCTTAAATTAAAGAAAGCCCTGATTTCCAAACCGGCAATGTAAGCAAACAAAAAACATATAACATCACCGGGATTGCCCTGATTTGCTGTGAATCCGTTTCTATTGATAGAGTTCATGCAGGAAAAGCGTTGCAGCTTGGGCTACATTGAGGCTTTGAACAACTCCGGTTCCGGGAATACGCACCAATACCGAGCATTGTTCCCGCACTGACTGGGAAAGACCGGTTTCTTCATTGCCCAGAGCTAAGGCAATCCCGGGGCGCATCCCTTCGGCAGGAGGGATTTTCAGTTTGCCCTGCTTGTCTTGAATAATTTGTTCTAAATCCCGAATTCGCCACCGAGATCTCGGTTCAGCGCCTATTGTAACGATTGCTTTGGAAGCGTCTCTAAGAAAAGCCCCAATATTCCGAACCTTGCGGAAGACCACGAATTCCATGCCTCCCTCAGCAATGCGGTAGGCGCTGGTCGTAAGCTGCGCCGCAGAATCGGCTTCAGAGAGAATGATGAAATGAGCTTCAAAAAACGCCGCAGACCGAACAATAGCCCCCAGATTATGATCGTTCCCTATGGAGTCCAAAATCAATCCGGTTTTGCCTTCCCGGGCCCAAAAATCGAGATCTCCTCTGGTGGCGTTTTGTATTTCCGGGGCTTCGATCATAGCTACTACTCCCTGATGATGATAACTCTTGCTAATCCGCTCAAGTTCCGTATCCCCGCATATCTTATAGGGATGTTTCCGCTCGGCCAACTGTTTGCACAGTTTGGTAAAAAGGGGAAACCGATCTTCCCGCAGGAAGAGTCTATTAATGATTTCAGGGTGTTCTGTCCCCAAGGTCGATACGGCGTTGAATCCGCAGACCCCTAATTCTTTGGTGAGTTTGTTACGCATAGAACTATCAGATTAGAATTATACCGGATTTCTTGGATTTCCGCTACTGCTTTCCTCGGTTCCCCGGAGCCGCGCCTTAAAGCGCATGGCAGGCTTCCTATATCCCCTGGGTATTATTATTGGGGCGGTATTTCTCGTATTATTCGGTACAGTTCTTGACTGTCCTGAGAAAAAATCCGTATAGTACCGATTAAGGAGTAAATCTTGAAAAAATTTGTTAATACTACGGCGGTTGCCGCGCTGGTTCTGTTATGCGCCGCCTGTAAGCCTGACAATCAGACTAACGGTGGGACTGGTTTTATTGTTATCGTCAATAAAACATCTTCTGACAGAATTTTGGCTTTTGCTGCGTCCAAAGAGGTATGGGAGGCAAACCGGAATCCCATACAAAATGAAGCCAATGATGGGTTTAATACCTGCCTTCGAGATAATCAGGACTATAACGGCGTATGGTACAAGACCATCCATGTTAATAATGCCGGGGCAACATGGGAATTTCCCGCAGGCGCTATGGTTGTGTATAATGTTATTCAGTTCAAAGATGGTCAATGGAGAGAAATCGACCGAGACAACCCACATTCTGAAATAATTTCCAGCGGAAATACGCGGACCCTCGAAATATACGATAACACCCTGCACAACCATTAAGCCCGCCCAAAGCGCCTCAAACAGGGGAAGACAAAAAAATACTGCTGCCGAAAGGAGGTAAACGGCAGCAGTACAATTACGATAATCAATTAAAATAAAGATTATGAAGAAGTTTTATGTCAGCTGCCCCCGCCTAAAGGTTTTTTCTAGGGCTTGGGCCGGCTGTCCGGCTTGCTCCCCAAGATTTCTACTTCCTTCCCGCTTTTCTTTTTTCTTTTTTCTAAGCGGGTATTTCTACGGCGGTTTCACCCTTGTTTCCAAGAGCCGGAGCCGCCATATCCATAGACGTTGCGTTCCCACGCCGCGTGGGTAGGTCTATTTGACTTTTTTAGTATACAATAAGATAGACAGGAGGTCAAGCATATTGTAACAAAACCTTTTCATTGCGCTTTATATAAAAACAACCTAAAAATCCGCAGGTTACATATTTCTTTAGCGAAGTGCATATCGCTCTATGATATCTACTACCCCGTCGTCGTCATTGGACCGGTCTGTAACTATTTCGGCAATATCCTTGATCCGCTTGTCTCCATTGAGCATGGCTACCCCAAGCCCTGCCCAGCGGATCATTGCTTCATCGTTCATAGAGTCCCCAATAGCAAGCACCCCTTCCCGAGGCACCCCCAGCTTTTCCGCAACCTTTTCCAAGGCGGTTCCCTTGTCGGTTTTCGGCGGGAGGATCTCCAAAAAATAAGGCTTACTGGTGAAAAGCGTCACGGACTCTCCTAAATAAGTCCGCAGCAGCATATCCAAGGGACCCAAAATCATCGGATCCCCTGGTATGAGCAGTTTATAACATCCGGCGGCTACCATATCCCTGAAATTTTCTACCACTACTTGCCGCAATCCGGTTATTTTCTGATCATAATCAGCGAATTCATTTGATTTTGAAACATACATGATGTCATTATCATATAACTGAACTGGAAATCCCTCGGCTGAGGCTAAATCAAAAGCGAGCAGCGCGGTTTTTGAGGGAATCTGAACTTCATACACGATTTTTCCGGTGTTGCTCTCCTGAATAATCGTCCCATTGTTACAAATAAGATAGCCAGCCCGTTTGTGCATCCCCAAAAGCCGGGCAAACCGCTCCATCGCGGCGGGAACCCTGCCGGAAGCCAGCACGACCACAATCCCCGCAGCTTCAGCCCGTTTAATCGCATTTCTGGTACGATACGAAATGCTCAGATCCGACCGCAAAAGGGTATCATCTAAATCAAGCGCTATCATGCGTATGGATGTCATAAAATTAAGAATAGTATCTTATGAATAGGTATTCAATAGCAAACAATCCTCCTATTATGTATAAGGGGTTATTTTGAACGACTCGGTAATAGTATGGGCAAATTATATGTATTTTTGACAACTACCCCGCCTAAAAGTGTGGGATTCTTGCTTTAACGACAATTGCCGGGGGGTACAGCTTGGTTTTCGCAAAACTCCCTACCGGGAGCTTTTATAGTGGTTCCAACCCAGACTCCCCGGTCTTACGGAATTTCTGCAAGCGTAGATTCCCGCGGGTCCCACGGTACGTCTATATGTGTATCCCAGGGAGGATAGATATGACAAGCCGTCAACTAAAAAATCCTGACGGATTTTTTGCGCCTTATATCCCCAGTCCTCAAGGCAGGGGTTTTACGGCGCGTTTGGTAAATCAAAAAGGCGGAGTTGTTGACACTCCCCACGCCTAAAGGCGGGGGATTCTTGCTTCAACGATAACTGCCAGGGGTATAGCTTGGTTTTCGCAAAAACTCCCTACAGGGAGCTTTTACGGTGGTTCCAACCCATG
>JAITHD010000031.1 GCA_031280155.1 Treponema sp.
GACATAGATACCTGCTTGCCGGCAAGTTTCTTCTGGAGGTCCTGCAAAGAATAAGGGCCCATGCCGGAAACTTGCAGCATTTCCGCGGCAAGACTCGCGGAGCGATCCTCTTCTTCCGGGGCATTGGCAGACCCTCCGGGAGCCAACGCATAGAAAATAATCTCGTTGTTTCGATTTGAAGTTTTCTTTAAAATAACCTTCCCTCCATTACTGAGTTCCCACAAAAGCGCTTCAGTTTCAGGATCAACCGCTTCATTGAGAATAGCTCCGGGCTGGGGATCATCGTCCAAAAGCTGATCCGTCAGGGTTTCCTCTTTGGGCGGCTCAAGCAGGACGCGCCGCGCTTCCGCTGCAAGCTGCTGGATCCGCTCTTTTGAGGGGAGATCAGCTTTTTCCGCATCAGGAGCAAACACAAAGATTGAGACATCTTCTAAAGCAAAATAATCTTTTACCGCGACGGCTATTTCCTTTGTCCCTATTCCGGGTAATAACCGCTGAACCGCCTCCAATTCCCAAGCAATATCGGGCATGGCTGTTCCTAAGAGAAAATGATCGGTAAACTCCTCTATATATGAATTGGATTCTATTCTGTCTTTTTCAGAATTCAGCCGGATTACCGCGGAAATGAGGGAACGTTTCTCCCGATCCAGTTCAGATTCGGTAAAACCATACCGAATCATAGATTCCTTTGCCAGAAGCATTTCCCAAAGAGACGCTTCCGCGGCGCCGGCTTTTGCCCGGGCGAAAAGCTGATAGTATCGAGAAGAAGCTCCATACCGTTCCTGCCTGCCCTGAGCGCCCATATAAGGGGTCTCGGGCTTGCTTGCGGCGTCGTCAAAACGGCGGGAAAGCATACTGCCGATAAGCATGTCGATCAGGGCTTCCCGGTACGCGGCAAGATCGCCGGTTCGGGGCTTTGGAGTACGCTTGTCATAGAGATATACCGCGGTAAAAGAAAGCTCCGGATCGGTAAATATTTCTGAAATAAAACCCTTTTGAGGGGGAGGCAAGTCATACTTGGGGCGGTTGAGAGGGGTTTCCGCCGCAGGCATCGTGAAATGGGAAGTCAAAGACCCTTCCAAGGCGGCGCCGTCAAAATCTCCCACCAAGATCAGCGCCATATTGTCCGGCCGATACCAGGTTTTATAGAAATTCTGGAGCTTCGATGCCGGAGCGTTTTCAATGATTTCCGGCAGTCCAATAGGACTGCGATCCGCATAGGGGGAACCTCGAAAGAAAATCGGCAGCCATTGTTTACGGATCCGGTCCATAGCGCCAAGCCGGGAACGGTATTCTTCCATAATAACAAGCCGTTCATCATCAACGTCTTTTGGGTCAAAGGTTATAGCATGACTCCAGTCGTCAATCACTGCCAGGGCGGTATCTGGTATCCGTTTGTGTCCTGATTCGTCGAGTTCAGTGGGAACCTCAATACCGTATACGGTTCGGTCATAGGATGTATATGCGTTGACTTCCGGTCCAAAGCGCATTCCCAGAGAACGCAGATAATTCACCAGCTCTGATTCAGGGAACCGCTCAGTACCGTTAAACGCCATGTGTTCCACAAAATGGGCTAATCCCTGTTCATCATCGTTTTCCAGAACCGATCCGGCGTTTACCGCCAAGGTCAAATACGCTCTGTTTTCAGGCTTTTGGTTCTCCAAAATATAGTATCGAAGCCCATTAGGCAAAGTCCCGGTCCGGGCAGCGCCAATGAAAGGCACTGGATCCGCAGGCTTTCCCAACCCCCCGTAATCAGCTTTTCCCATTTTAGAGGGCGCTTCAATTTCAACCGCTGGTCGAGCATACAAAGCCAAAGGAACTACCAGCCCTAACAGAACGCTTGCCAGTAGGGTACGAGTTTTATACAGCATAACAATTTCTCCTATTTTCCTATTAACTGCCCAGAGAAAGAAAGGTTTAGTTTCCAGGAATCTTCCTAAAAAAGAGGGACGCCGCGCTTTTGCAATCCTCTGTTCCCGGACTTATATTCTCTCCATAGAACTTACTTCCCCTATTAGGGCAGATTTATTCAGCTATTTTTACTATAGAAGAGACAAATATGAAGGTCAACTATTGCCGCTGCCTCAATGTTCATTATGCCTTTATATACACGCCTAAAGGCTTGGGTTTTATCGCGGCTTGGTATAATTTTATTTTTTTCTTTTTTGCCTATACATGACGCATACAAGGCACGGTTATTCAGGGCAAAAAATAAGCCTCCGGGCTGCCGAACAAGCCGTACTTATAATTACATTCTGTTTTCACGATATAGTAATAATATGCCTGATATACTTTTATCCGGGATCAACGCTAAATGGATTCATCCGGCTTTGTCATTGCGGCTGCTCAAAGCGAATCTTGGAGCTTATGAAGACCAGACTGAAATCCTCGAATTCGCGCTGCGTCAGCCTTTGGCGGAAAAGATTGAACCTATCCTTGAGGCGAAGCCTCGGATTTTGGGGTTTTCAGTGTCCATCTGGAACCATAAGGCGACACTGGAACTCCTGTGCGCTTTACATGACGCATGGCGCACGGAAGGCGCGCCAAAGCCGATAGTGATCCTTGGGGGACCAGAAACATCTTATCTGCCTGCAAACTCTGCCTTATTTCAATACGCCGATTGGATTGTCCGAGGCGAAGGGGAAAAGGTTTTCCGAGACCTCTGTGAAGCAATATTGGAGAATCATTCTGTAAAAAGTTCTCATGGAAAGATTATTGAAGGTCCTTCCATAGACCTTGCCGAAGTTGCCGCCGGCTACCGGCTCTATACTGACGAAGACCTACAGCGTAAACTGATCTATGTTGAAGCCTCCCGGGGCTGTCCTTTTGGCTGTGAATTCTGCCTTAGTTCTCGCGACAATCTTCGAGAATTTCCGCTTGAACCGTTTTTAGCTGAAATGGAAGACCTCATCCGCCGGGGAGCCAAATCTTTCAAAGTTCTGGATCGTTCTTTCAATCTGGACATACCGAGAGCGCAAAAAATTCTCAATTTTTTTCTGGAACGTCTGACTCCGCCTCAGTATGTTCATTTTGAAATGATTCCCTCTCGGTTTCCCCTGGAATTACGGGAGGTTCTGCAACGGTTTCCGCCGGGAACCTTGCGGCTTGAAGTGGGAATCCAGACCTTTAACCCGAAAACCGCGGCGCTTATCAACAGACAAAGCAATCCCGAAGAGGAACTTGAAGCCCTGCGTTTTCTAGGAGAAAAGACCCGCGCCATAGTACACGCGGATCTGATTGCGGGTTTGCCGGAGGAAGATTTTGAATCCTTTGCCGAAGGCTTTGACCGGCTTTGGGGTACAGGACCTACGGAAATTCAAGTAGGAATTCTGAAAATCCTGCCCGGAACGCCTATTATTCGGCATACTGAAAGGTTTGGTATGCGCTACGCTAAGGAACCTCCGTATGAGGTACTGGAAACTTCAGTGCTTTCCAAGGCTGAACTAGACAGAATCAAAAATTTCGCCCGATTTTGGGAGCTTATTATAAACCGCGGCACATTCAAAGACCTGTCAAACCTATTAGCCCTGAAAGATCAAGCGGTTTTTCATCGATTTGCAGACCTTGGGGATCGTCTTTTCCAGCGGTTTCAACGGAACTGGGGAATTGATCGGAAAGCCTTGAGAGAAGCCCTTGAAGCGGAACTCCAGATACCAGTGAAATGATATGTCTCGTCAGCTACCCCTGCCTAAAGGTTTTTTCTAGGGCTTAATGCCGGGGGGCTGCTCGGCTTGCTCCTCGTCCGGCAGCTATCGTTGCGGTTGTGTTTTGACGTGAAGCCCGGGAAACCCGCTTTTTCACCTTTGCGGTAAAATGTATTGACAAAATATATTGACATTTTTATTAAGTTTTTATATCTTTATAAATATAATTAATCTCTTAGTTTAAGAATCAAAAACATAATTTTAAGGAGTATTAATTATATCTGCTATATCTGCACGAAAAGCCTCTCCAGCGGAAAGCGGAGCTTATAATGGTGATGAAAACACTCGATAGAAATGCAAAACCTTCATTTGCGGCGATTCAGAGAATCGCCGCAATTAAAGATAGTCAAATAGATTATTCTGATATTCCTGATTCAACGGCAGGTGAACTTAAAGAAATAGCGAAACTTGCACGAGAAAACCGAAAAAAGAAAATATTTTCATTGCGGCTTAGTATTGAAACCATTAATTGGTGGAAAGAAACTTTGGGAGAAGGTTATACCGGCGCTATGGCTCAGTTGCTTGAGGCGGCTGAAGAACATCCTAATTGGATTGAAGAATCTATAAAAGGGACAAAAGCCCATCCCTAATATCCCGACTTAAAGGCAAAGGCTTTAAGTCGGGTTGGATAAAAAAATAGCAAACTTATAGTGCCGTAAATCCCCAGCCTTTAGGCATGGGGGTATAAGACGCAAAAAATCCGTAAGGATTTTTTAGTTAGGACCTTGTATTATACAAGCGCCGGCGGGTCAGCTATTTAATACCCTGGAACACAGGTCTAACAGGATTGACTTGAAGGGATCCAAGCTGATTGGCTCAACTTCTACAGGAATCTGGGTAAAATCAAAAAAATCAAGCAGTTCTTCATCAGATATTTCAAAAATACCAGTATCAAGGACGATAATTTTCTCAAAATAGCTGAAATTTATCCGAGCGTCCGTATCATCCCAGCCTCGTTCCTCTTGATAAATCTTCCGCCACAGCCGCAGTCCTCCAGAACTTATATAATAGAAATTGCCCTGGGCATCGAGTTCTTTTTTCTTTTCCGGTCCTAAGAAAATCGACGCGCAATTTGCCGGGCTTGGATACACTGAACCGCTTTCTTTTGCAAGGTCCGCCATATTCGTATGACACATACCGCCGTAAAGCCACCCGCATTTTTGATTGCCAAAAAATTCAAGGCTTTCTCGCAAAGCTTGTTCCAGTTTAGCCTCGCTGACATCAAGAGCGGGGCTTACCATTTTAGCCGTAATCTGTTCGCCCAAGGTTTTTTCGATTTCCGGTAAGACTCGTTCCAGTTCCCATTGAAAAATACCGCACCCTATTAACGGTATCATATAAGGCTTTCCGTTTTTATTGCCCTGAAGACAAGTTTTCCGTCTTGAGCCTCTGCGGTTCCGATAAGTCTGACCCCTTTTGGGTTTCCCTCGGCTATTACCGCAGCGCCGACCCAAGCGTTTTTGTTTCTCACCAGATTAGCTTGGGTTTTCTCCATCTTATAAATGCCGAATACAACCGTATCCCCCAGAACCTCTCCCTTGCCGGCAATGATGAGATGAGGGCTTCCATCAGCGTTGAGGGTTACAAGAGACAAAAACGCGGTTCCCTGAACAATGCGTTTCACTTCTTCAGTAATAATCATAATTACTCCTTACTATAATATACGATAATAGCGCTCTTATATTGCTATCTAATATAAATATAGTATCAGCTCTCTTGATTTGTCAATAGTAAAAATATACCTGATTTGAAAATCATAGTTTATTGACAGAAAAAACCAATCATATTATTCTGATTAAGTATGGAAAATGATACTGCATCAAGTGTTTGTACTGAAAAATCTTGTGCAAAATGTCCCTGTATGGCGTTTTGCCCTTTGGAAAACGTTATGAGTCTCATTGGGGGAAAATGGAAAGCTCCGATTCTTTGTGCGCTGCATCAAGATGGACCTACCAGATACAATGAATTGAAACGAAAAATTCGAGGGATCACGAATACGATGCTGGCGAGTTCATTAAAAGAACTGGAAGAAGCGGCTCTTGTCAAACGGGAACAATTCATGGAAATGCCTGTTCGGGTAGAATATTCTCTAACTCATAACGCCAGAGATTTATTGCCTATCTTGACTCATCTCGCTCAATGGGGAGTACAATGCTATGAAAAAATATAGCCTCCTAGTTTGTATGCTTTTTACGGCTTTTAATGGGTTTGGGGAAAGCGCGTATACCTACAATTTTAAGACAGACATACTCATTGGGGCGCTTTCAATAGATGTTTTTATCTCCCCTTTGCTTATTCCCACGGCTCCTCCCAAGCAGGATATGATGTGTAACAAAGACGAGGTTAATCCTTTTGATCAAAGCCTCATGTTCCCATATCATAAAACCCTAGATATTATCGGCGATATAGGCGTTTATGGGTTAGCCGTACTGCCGGGTTTGTCTTTAATCGGCAATATAACCAATCTAAAAGCCCTAGCGACCTACGGACTTATGTATGCGGAAGCGTTTTTACTGACCTTCGGAACGCTGGAAATTGTGAAAATCGCGGCAAAGAGAAACCGGCCCTATACTTATTTTGACGGTATTCCAGCGGGTAAAGAAGATGATTATTACAAGAGTTTTGCCTCTCGGCACACCGCAGTAGGGTTTATGTCCGCTGGTTTTTTGACTTCAACGTTTTTCACTGAATACCCGGATTCTCCTTGGAAAATACCTGTTGCGGCGGTAAGTTACGTCCTTGCAGCAGGAATCAGCGCAAGCCGTATCGCTTCGGGGAATCATTTTCTCACTGATGTTCTAGCCGGCGCTGCAATCGGTTCAGTCTATGGCTATCTTATTCCGCGGCTGCATCTGCGGAAGAAAGCCTCAGCCCTTGGTTTTGCGCCGACCCTAAAGGGCTTTGTCATTTCTTATCGGTTTTAAACGAACCTAAAACCGGTCTGTGGCGTATTGTCAAAATCCCGCAAGCTTATTATGATAAAAATCGTGGAGGTTACATAAGATAGTATGGACAAACATCATATAGGTCTAGGCTTGCTGCTGGTTATGCTGGGGGGAACAGGATTTGCCGGGTCTACTGCGGATCGGCAGCAGCGCCAAACCCAGCAGATACATATTTTTCCAGAACCATTTAAAGTGAAAACCTTAGGAACCTATCGCTTAGGGCAAAACGAAACAATTCATGACATCATTCTGGACCTGCGGGACGGCGCGTATACCCTGGTTTACCAGAAGCAGACCGGAACAGATCAGCGTGAATATTACGTCCGGCAGGGAACTAAAACCTTGGGACCTTTTAGCAAGTATACCCGGTCTTATAGTTGGTATACCCGAGACTATGCCGCAAGCGGCGCCTGGTATACGGAAAAAAACGAACCTCATCAATATTTTATTGGGTCCGCAAAAAGCATATACGGACCGATTGGGGATCCTGATATTTTCGCGCTCCAATATGTACAGTTTGAAGATAAGTTTCTCTCGTATCAGGCGGATATTGGACTGTACGACAAAAAAGACACAGCTTATCTATTAGAAGACGGGGAATGGAAAAAACTCCTTGAACAAGATGTATCAAACATACATATCGCTTCAGGGTCTGGAAAAGCCGCTTATACATATCGTTCTAATGGAGAAAACTTTATCATGCTTGATGGAGAATCCCAAGGACCTTTTTACTATGTTGACGGAATAGGCTGGTCTTCTGACGGAGAGCAATATATGTACGCTTATGGGGATGCCCAAGCCTCTGGAACTTGGGAGACGCGGTTTAAGCATATCCTATTTGGGGAACATCGTTTCAGTGCGGAAACCGGTTTTCAGCAGATAGGGTTCAGCCCGGATGGAACTATGCCTATGTTTATCGACGGACCTCGTTTAACTATTGTTTCCGCGGCGGGAACCATAGTTAAGACGATTCTTTCTGAAAAAGGCGAGATACATAGTTATAAAGTCTCCAAAAACAGTGAACTTATAGCCTATACCAGCGTTGTTCCTGAGGCAAATGAACAGTATGTGGTATTATGCTACCCTGATAATAACACGATCAGGTACGGTCCTTTTATCAATGGAACTGTTGCCTATGATTTTTCTCCTAATACAAAAGTTTTTTATTGTAAAGGAAATAAAGCAGGACAAACGAGTCAAGTTATCTATCTGGATAACAAGGAATATGCGATTAACGACGATCATGACCGGATAAGACCGGTTTTTACAGCTCAGGAAAATAGATACGCCGGACTACAGGAAGATAAGAACTGGTCGTTTATTGCTGATATTGATATGGACACCTATTTTCGAGGCAATGTGCTGCATACTGAAGGGATGAGCGTTATCGTCGCGCCGGATATGGAGCAAGTGATTTTACCGGATGGTACACCGGTATATTGGACCCAGCAGCAAGATCGGAAATATCTGCATCTTTTCTATGACCAATATGGACCCTTTGATTTCGCCAATGATTACAGCGATGCATCAATAATACGCTGGCTCATCTGTTATCGGGGAAACATTCAGCTTATTACGATAGAACGCTAGATATGCCGGCGCAAATTCTGCATACCCTTTTTGGGGAAGCGGTAATTGGTGAAACCTATACCCGACTCATGCCTATAGACCCAGGATTTTCTCTTCTGTCCAAGGTATTGGAACAGATTCGAGGAAAGAACCGGGCGGTTTTTGCGCTGGGATGTCAAGGACCGGATATATTCTATCACAGTCAGATGACTAAACCAGCGGCGTTGGAGTATGGCGCACTGCTGCACCGCCGAGGTTTTGGGGATTTTACTGCGGCGCTTCTTGCCGAGGCATTGCCGAAGGCTCGATGCGGGGAACAGGAAGTGTCTCCGTTGGGAATCTATGCCTTGGGTTTTATGACTCACGCCATGCTTGATCGGGTTTGTCATCCTTATATTGTATATAAATCAACGATACCAAAGTCAGATACGAAACGATCAGCCCGATTTGCCCAAATTTTTCAGAAAGGGACGGCTCATGCGTTTTTTGAACGGATTCTGGACGTACTGATGTTAAATTTTTTGACCGGAGAATCCGTACATTCTTGGGATCAGAACGCTTTGGCTCAGGTCTGCGGGAATCCTCCTACAGGGCTGACAGCGCTGCTTTTTCAGACCTTGAGAACAGCCTTTCCAGAACGGGCGGGAAGAGACGAAAAACTATTCCAGCGGATATCTAACGCCCTTGAAGACTGCGCTGCTTTTTATTATCTTACAGACCCTGAGATAACGTCGTTGGTTAAAAGAGAGGCAGCATTTTGGGACTTCCCTATAGCGTATCTGTATCCTGAGCAGCTTCCGCTGCATATTGATTATCTCAACCTTGGACATCAGCAATGGTTTTATCCTGGGCCTCCAGAAGCTGAATACACTGATTCGTTTCTTGAAATATACCATACCGCGCTGCAAACCGGAGGGGATACTTATGCGTATGTTCTCCTCCCTTACTTTGAGACCGGGGCATTTCTTTTAGAAACCGCGGCTCAAGGTCTCGGCAACCAGGGACTTTCTATTCAAGATGAAACTGGAAAACCTTGCAGTCCTGTGAGAACAGACCCGCTGCCTCTGGACGAAATTCTGCTTCAACAAAGAACTCTGCGGGATTTTTATTCGGCTGACCCAACTCTGTAGTACCCTTTGGTATTACATTGATCCGTAATATCATGGCAGCTACCCCCGCCTAAAGGTTTTTTCTAGGGCTTGAGGCTTGGGTCGGTTGTCCGGCTTGCTCCCCACAATTTCTACTTCCTTCCCGCTTTTCTTTTTTCTTTTTTCTAAGCGGGTATTTCTACGGCGGTTTCACCCTTGTTTCCAAGAGCCGGAGCCGCCATATCCACAGACGTTGCGTTCCCACGCCCCGTGGGGAGGTCTGTTCGACTTTTTTAGTATACAACAAGATAGACAGGAGGTCAAAAATGTTGTTACAAAACATTTTCGGTGCGCCTTATATCCCCAGGCCTAAAGGTTTTTCTATAAGGTTTTACGGCAAACCGGACAAAAACGTGAACGCTTATCGTGCGCTGTAGTTCTGCTGAATCCATTGTTTGTATTCGCCGCTTCGAATCGCCGCTGTCCAAGCCGGATGGGATAGATACCAATTAACTGTATCGGTAAGCCCTTGCTCAAAACTGATCTGCGGTTTCCAGCCCAAAGTTCGCTTGATTTTGGAACAGTCAATTGCATACCGGCGATCATGTCCGGGGCGGTCTTTCACAAAGGTAATCGCAGCTTTTACCTTATCCGCATCAAGATCGGCTTTGGCCGCAGTGATCTCAATCAGCTTATACAAAAGCGTTATATTATCCCACTCATTTTCACCGCCAATATGATACTTTTCTCCGATCTTTCCCTGGGTGAGAATAGTCCACACCCCTTGAACATGCTCTTCAACATAGAGCCAATCCCGGACATTTTTACCGTCTCCGTATACCGGCAGAGATTTGCCTTCAAGGATATTCAGAATCATCAAAGGGATCAGCTTTTCAGGGAACTGATAGGGACCATAATTATTTGAGCAATTTGAAAGCGTAACCGGTAAGCCGTATGTGTGATAGTAGGCCATAACCAGATGATCGCTTGCGGCTT
>JAITHD010000042.1 GCA_031280155.1 Treponema sp.
TTAATAGTATACCACAAGCCGCTGTATAATGCAAGTCCCCTCACTAAAAAATCCTTGCGGATTTTTTGCGCCTTATATCCCCATGCCTAAAGGCAGGGGCTTTACGGCGCTTTTGGTAACCATTCCCGGCAGCGTTGCCTCCGTCGGGGGCGGCGCGTGTTATGGGTGTACCAGCCTTGTCAGCGTTACCATTCCCGGCAGCGTTGCCTCCATCGGGAACTATGCGTTTTACAGGTGTTCCAGTCTTGCCGGCGTAACGTTTGGGGCAGGAAGCACCATACGTCAAGAGAATTTTGCTTCTTCCGGTATCTTCCCCGGGGATTTACGGGCAAAATATTTTGCCCCCGGCGGCGGACAGGGAACGTATACGGCGACGCGGCAGACTAATGACAACTACGCGGTAACCTGGAGGAAACAGTAACCGGCAGATGCGGGCGGCTAAGAATAGATGGTATATGGTAAGGACATACAAAAACACATTGGTATTGAAGCCCTATATACGCTCAAGGGTACTTGTACTATATTGTTTCTTATGGTATAAATGAGTATGATCATAACTAAAGATCGAGTAATCAGTATTGATTATACCTTAACGGATAAAAAAAATCAGCGTCTTGATTCTACTGCCGATTCAGAGCCGTTTATCTATCTCCATGGACATAAGAATATCATCCCTGGTTTGGAACGAGCCTTAGAAGGCAAAACTCAGGGAGATCGGATTCATCTGACTATCCCCGCAGCAGACGCCTATGGAGAACGGGATGATGAGTTGATTGTTCAGATTCCTTTGGAAAATTTTGAGGATTCTGAACATATCGAGACTGGTATGCAGTTTGAAGCTCAGACTCCAGAGGGATTACGGGTTCTAACTGTGTCCGGCGTAGCAGGGGATATGGTGACTGTTGATGGAAATCATCCATTGGCAGGACTTGACCTCACGTTTGATGTTACGGTTATGGATATCCGGGAAGCGAACCCTGAAGAGTTAGCCCACGGTCATGTTCACGCCTCTCATGAGTGCTGCTGCGGTGACGGCTGTGAGGGTTGCGAAGACTGCAATAATTAGGCTCATAATGGTTTTTAAGCCTTTTGATTTTGGAGCCTTAGGAGCGGTTTTGAGCGTTACCGTGTTAAGCGCGGTTTTTATCTATGCTGGAAAAGGTTCTCAGCAGCGGGTAATTATCAAGGGTCCTAAGGATCAGTGGCTTTTTCCGCAAGACGCTGTGGAAATTATCAGCGTTCCAGGTCCTTTGGGAGATACTCTTGTAGCAATTCAGGATAAGCAGGTTCGGGTAAAGGCTTCTCCTTGTGATAATCAAACCTGCGTAGCCGCCGGAGCGATTCAATTCCGGGGACAATGGATAGCGTGTCTGCCCAATAAGGTTTTAGTTTCGATTGGGGAGGGAGAGCAGGATACACCAAGCGGAACAGACGATGAGCTTGACGGCGCGGTCTGGTAAAGAACAGCGGCGGACCGTTGCGCTGCTTGGCGGATTCTGTCTTTTTTTATCCACTATTGAATATATGATTCCTAAACCGCTTCCCTTTATGCGGATCGGTCTTGCTAATGCGCCGCTTCTCATAGCCTTGGATATAGTGTCCTTCAAATATTTTGTTCTTTTGACGCTGATCAAACTGTTTGGGCAAGCGATTATTACAGGAACTCTTTTTTCCTATGTTTTTTTGTTTTCTCTTGTCGGTACTTGGGTTTCAGCAGGGTTTATGTATCTGTTACGGAGAACCCTGAGTCCAAAACGCATTAGTTTTATTGGGATCAGTCTGATCGGAGCGTTTTTCTCAAATGGGTCTCAACTGGCATTAGCTCGTTTCTTTATATTCGGTGAGGGAATACGGTTTCTGATTCCGCCTTTTCTCGGCGCGGGAATAGTAACCGGCATGACTTTAGGACTTTTCTGTGAAACCTTTGCCGCTGGTTCACGCTGGTATAAAGCGCGGCTTGCCTTATGAAAGCGCCGGCTTTCTATAGACAGTTCTTCAGCAGTCAAGACCTTTTTATTGCGGGCATGATCATGACGGTTGCCTTTCTTAGTAATCCTTCAACCTTGTTCAGAACAATCCAATTCCTAATCTTTTGGGCTTACGCTTTGTTCCTGGGGAAAAAAAACAATCCTTTTATCACGCTATTGGTAATGAGCGGAATCATTTTTTTTAATCTTCTTGTTCCATACGGCAAGGTGCTTACAGAATTCGCGGGGTTTCCGATTACTCAGGGCAGTCTTCTTGGAGGACTGCGCCGGGGGGTTACGCTTGAAGGGCTTATCATGCTTTCAAAAGCGAGTATTCGTCCTGATCTGCGGCTTCCGGGGACCTTTGGGTCTCTTTTGGGAGAATCCCTCAGAATATTTCAGCGCATCCTAGACCGGAAAGGACTCATTTCGCGGAAACGGATTATTGAAGGAATAGACGATCTGATGCTGGAATTAAGCGCGGAACAGGAGTCTCAAAAGCCTCTGGAGACTACGCCCGATATAGACCTATCGAAAAGACCTCTTGGGAGGCTCATCTTAGGGGGAATAATTCTACTGATTGTTGGAATCACTGGAATCGCTCTGTTCCCATTTTTTTAATCAGCTCAATGTAAAGAAGCCGCTTCCTGTCGAGTTGTTTTCCGCCAGAATTGACTCTTACCTATACCGAGTCCTATTTCACCCCGCATTTCCAATGTATCGGTTTTATATTTCTTACCGTCTGTAGGACGATAAGTAATTTTACATTTATACATAGTACCGTCTTGGACATTGATCACACTGCCGCCGCTCCATTGTCCTGCTTTATCCATAGTTAAGCCGAAAATCCAAGGCGTACCGACTACGGGCATCTCATTTACCTTACCCGGTACTGGAAACCCCGGATAAGATTCCTTACAGGGAACAGCTTTAACATCTTGAGGATATCCTGCTGTTGAAAGTATTCTGCCGTAGAGTTTGCCGTTGTTCTGATAAATCTCCCAGCCCGCGGTAATCTTTCCGGTTTTGTCGTCAACACTCAGCCAGAAACCTTCCGCTGGATCCGCCGCAAAACAGATAACCGCCCTTATCATATATAACCATAAAAGAATCATACTTTTTTTCATAATACTGCTCCTATTTTTGTTATGCTTTTTATAGTAATCCTCTTTAACTAAACAAAATATAATCAAACCATATTTTTTAATCAATAAGGGAATGTTGTACCAAAAAATCGGCTGCCGCGTAAAGTCCTATAACTTCCCTTGTGCGCCAGCGCACAGGGAAGTTATAAATTGCCGACAGACCAGTACGGACAAGCTCTTGATTGATCCCTGGGGCAAATTACTTGACCAGTATAAATAACTATGCTATAGGTTTTACAGTATGAATATTTTTTCAAAATTACAGCCTGTTTTTATTGTTCTCGGGGCAATAATTGGAATAATCATTGGTAAATTCAGTCCGTTCATTCAACGGCGCTCAAGCGCTTTTATAGAACTATTCTTGATGATTATGCTGTTCTTTGTGTTTTTGAGTGTAGACATTAAGGACATTTCAAAATCCTTTAGAAATATACGGTTTTCCATTTCAGCTTTGCTAATAAATTTTGTATGGACTCCGTTATTTACGTTCATATTGGCAAGGGTCTTTTTATCAGAAGCTATTGACTTGCGGATAGGCTTTATTATGCTCCTGGTAACGCCCTGCACCGATTGGTATTTGATTTTCACCGGTCTTGCAAAGGGCAATGTAACGCTTGGATCGTCGGTTTTGCCGTTAAACTTAATTTTGC
>JAITHD010000055.1 GCA_031280155.1 Treponema sp.
GGCTGTCCTTGACGCGGGGCGGGAACTCTGGAAATACTACCACGGGAAAATCAAAACCAACAGAACCGCCCCGGTGAACGCCTCGTTTTACGACATCCGGGAGTTTTTTCAAGGGCGCAAAGAGAGCGGAACTATGAACACAAAATCAAGCGATGAAACCTACAATGCCTTGATAAAAACGTTGCGGGAAGCCCTCAAAGTTTTGGCGAAAAAGATAGAGCCGAAAGTCTACGAGTACGGCTTCCTGCGGGAATAGCTGAATGGTTATCAATAAAGTAAAAAAGGCAGAGGAAGCCCAGGCGGTATTATATAAACGGCTGTATGGGGTAAACCCGATACATTTGAAAAATAAAAGCCATTTTTCAAAAAGCGTTTAATGAATTGCATAATTACGATCCAGAGAGTCTCTGTACTTATACTGTCAAGGCTCTCTGATAACGTTAATACGTCACGATAACCGCATGAAGTACAAGGGGAGCCGAACCAGTATTGGTAATGCTATGAGAAGCGCCGTTACCGGTTATTATCGCATCGCCTGATTTAACCGGAATATCCGTTCCATTATCGTTTACCACCCCGCTGCCTGACTGGATAAGGAAATACTCAGTTTCAGAATCGTGATTGTGCTTGCCGATAGATGCTCCCGGAGGCAGCGTGAGTTCTGCCAGCATACGGATATTTTTTTCATTTTCACAGTCCACTAGATAGGTGAAAGCGATAGTTCCCTCGCCGCCCCGCATCTTTTCCCTAGTTTCACTTTTCATTTCATTTCTGTGAATAACCATACCTTTTCCTCCATAAAAATAAAATAAGGTATAAATTTATTATAGGTCATTTCATGTTTTATTTCAAGCGGAAAAGGAACATAAAAACGGTCTTCTCGTTACTCTATCGCTATAATATTTTCCTGTTATTTGTCAATAACCAACTAATACTGGCAGGAGCATGAGTGGAATAGTAGACTTGTTCGATAACCCAGTTAAAACGGTAATTCAACGTTAAATAAAGATTACGTTCTGGTTCCAAATATGGCGGTTCCAATTCTGAGCAGCGTAGACCCTTCTTCTATGGCGATTTCAAAGTCATTGGACATGCCCATAGAAAGACAAGTCCAGGCACAAAATGGAAAACGAGCTTCCAGTTTGTTTCGAGCTTTTACCAAAGAACGAAAAGCCTTGCGGATAAGCTGGGAGTCGTCAGTATAGGGCGCTATAGTCATAAGTCCTCTTGGGTTGAGCTGGGGATAGATCAAGACTTTTTCCACTGCCCTCAATAAACTATCTTCATTAGGAAAACCGGTCTTTGTCTCCTCGCCGGTGTGCAATTCCAGGAGTATCTCCAGAGAACCCCCTATTCCGTTAATCGAGGTCCCTAGAGACTCAATGAGCTGTTCCCGATCTACTGATTGGATACAGTCAAAAAAACAAGCCGCCCCTTTCGCCTTGTTGCGCTGGAGCGGACCTATGAGGTGCAGTTCTGTTTCCGGGTGGGTTTGCTTAAAATTGGTAAATTTTGCCGTACCTTCCTGAACGCGGCTTTCCCCAAATAATCTGATCCCTCCCTGCCAGGCTTCCTCAATTCTGGATATCTCATGAAATTTCGATACCCCCATAAGCCGTATTTCTTCAGGCTTTCTTCCGGCTCTGAGACAGGCAGTTTGTACCTGTTCTTGGATACGCGCTATATTTTCAATAATTCTCATAGGCTTGCCTTTCAACTATTCTCTGTTCCGTCGCCTGAGCAAGGGCGATAAAATCTTCAAGCTCAAGCATTTCAGCCCGGGCATCTGCGGATATGCCGCATTGATTCAGCGCACCCAAGGCGGCTGCTGACGGATCATTGCTCATTATACTGGAAGAGAGAAAACTTTGCAGGTTATTTTTAAGGGTTTTCCGCCGAGAAGCAAAAAGCCGGCGTACTAGGCTGTGAAAACAAGACGGATAGGCTTGGGGATTCGTATCAGTACGAAGAGCAAGCCCTACGCCCTGAGAATCTACATGCGGAGCGGGATAAAAGGATGGTCCTTTCAAGACCATCAGGGGCGTAATGGTATAAGCCGAAGCGCATAGCACTGAAAAAGAGGAATAGTCCTTTGAACCGGACTGGGCGATCATGCGTTGAGCGACTTCCCGCTGTACGGTTACTACCATGCGGGTAAACAGCCGGTTTTCTTCAATCAATACCGACAGCAGTCGAGCGCCGATATTGTACGGCAGATTTCCCAACAAGTAAGAACCGCTCCCAGCAGACCTCCAGGTTTTAAGGGCGTCTCCTTCAATAAGGCTGAACCGAGGATTTTCACCAAATAAACCCTTCAATATCTTGATAAAACCATCGTCAATTTCAAAGGCTTTTACTGCCGCTTCCCGGTCAAGCAGTTCTTTCGTCATAGCTCCTAAGCCGGCGCCTATTTCCCACACTTCATCCCCCGGCTGTATCCCAAGGGCTTCAACCAATCTGGTACGGGCTGCGGGATTAATTAAAAAATTCTGCCCAAATTGTTTCCTCATTCCTAAACCATGCTTATCGAGAAAAGCCCTAAGCGCGGCTGGAGAATCGTACTGTATTAAACCGTCAATCAAAAGGGACAAATTTTCTCCTTAGTAGGTGTTGTCTGACCCATACCGCAATGCATACCGCTGATAGTCCCAAAGCGCTTGCCAAGACCGGAACAGGATCGTCCACAGAAATCCCCGGAACCAAAGCGCCCAGAGAAATCAGTTGTTTTAGTATAGCATATATGAAAGAAAGAAACACCTCTAAAAAAGGAGTGATACACGGCAATATCCCGTCCAAAACTAAGAGTATCAGCGCGCAGACCATAAACAAGGTTGTCAGCGGCATCACGATAAGTCCCGCGAGGATTCCGATAGGTCTTAACACGCCGAAAAACGCCGCGGTTGCTCCAGCGGCGGCGATGAAAGCTCCCAAAGATGCGGATAAGGGCTGGGCAATCGTTTCAGGGAGAGTCCCGCAGATGCAATCATGGATAGCTTTACCGATAAAGAGAATGCCTCCCAGAGACAGGTAAGAGAGTATACATGAGATGCCGCGTCCTGATTCAGGCTGGAGGCATAACTGAATCAGAAAGGTCAGGGCAAACAATGAAACAGGTTGTTTTGGCAGAACCTCCAAGACTGCCAAAGTTCCCAGTATGTACATGATAACGGCTCTATGAAGGGACGGCAGATTTCCCGCCAGATACCCATAGCCAAGGATACAGACGGCGCTGATTATCCCGGCGGCTTTGATTCCCAAGAGCTTTTTCAGTAAAAACCCAATCCCTCCGGCGATAATAGCGAGGTGCATTCCCGACAAGGCTAATATATGAGAACATCCCGCAGCTTGGTAGGCTTGTGCAAGGACTGAATCCAGCGTATCTCTGACCCCTAAGAGGAGGGCAAGGGCCAATCCTCCCCAAGAAGCGGCGCTGAATCGCTGTATCAGATACAGCCTTACCCTGGTACGGAATCGTTCCAGAGCAGGACTAGGTTCTAGGATATGTACTGCGTGAACCCGGAATCTCAAGCCCTGTTCACTGGAAAAGACCGCGCCTTCTACATATACGGTGCTTCCTCTTCCGAATTCCTTAAGCCGTGGGATAGAACCTTCTAGAAACACCGCTGGTATGCTTCCGCCGGCGGAAGCCCGCAGCCCGGCTCTTCCTGAGACGTTCTGCAACAAAATTCTCCCAATGCCGCCGCCGTAAGACAGGGTTCGAGGATCCTCTTGCAGGATTCCGTACAGACCAGTAATCTGGTTTTCCAATAGTCCGAGTCGTACCGGCTGAGGAACTCCAGCGCCAAGCCCTAGATTAAAGCCCAAAAACAGGGCGATGCTGTAACAATGGGCTTGGCGGACCCGGCGCCGCCGGATTGGGTCTGTCCAAAAAAGCGCCGGACTTTGTGCCGCTACGGTTATGAGACTTACCAGTGTTATCAGACAGAACTCCGGAATCCAGAGCCAGTCCGTAAACCTGCCGTAATAACTTACCGCTCCGGCAAGGGCGGTAAAGGCTATCGGCGGGGGCTTCAATCTGACCATCATAATTCTTATACGGCAGGGGCCCGCTGATTGCTTTCAGTCCATACCCTCATACTTGTCACCTGCCGCTGCTCAATGATAGTATTACAGCATGGAAAAGAATGAACGTCTTCTGTCTATGCTCCGGCGGTATGAAGAGGTATCCCTCTTAATTCAAGAGCCGGATTTGGTTAAAGATCAGAATAAATATCGGAATATGATGCGGGAATACGCTCAACTAAGCGATATCGCTGCCGCTCAAAAGGGAATCGAGGACTTATCAGATCAGCTAACTGACGCTAGAACGCTTTTTCAGGATGAAAAAGACCTGGAAATGCGGGAACTTGCCAAGGAAGAACTACAGGAATTGGATCTGCGCTTGAAAGATGCAGAGGATCGGTTGAAATTCCTGCTTATCCCCAAGGACCCGCTGGATGAAAAGAACATCATCATGGAGATTCGAGCCGGCACCGGCGGAGACGAGGCGGCGCTTTTCGCGGCGGATCTGTTCCGTATGTATTCCCGTTTTGCTGAAACGAAAAGCTGGAAATTTGAAATTATGAACGTCAATGAAACTGAACTCGGAGGAATCAAAGAAATCGTCTTTTCCATTAGCGGCAGTAATGTGTATGAAAATTTGCGGTATGAATCCGGGGTTCATCGGGTACAGCGGGTTCCCGCTACTGAGGCTTCCGGGCGGATCCACACTTCGGCGGTTACAGTGGCGGTGCTTCCTGAAGCTGACGAAACGGAAATCGAAATCAGACCTGAAGACCTCCGCATTGACGTGATGCGCGCCGGAGGTCCTGGAGGGCAATGCGTCAATACAACAGATTCAGCGGTGCGGATTACTCATTTGCCTTCAGGGATTGTGGTTCACTGCCAAGACGAGAAAAGCCAGATAAAAAACAAAGCCAAAGCTATGCGGATTCTTAGGGCTAGAGTATACGAGATGGAAGAAGCAAAAGCCCAGTCTGAACGGGCGGAAGCTCGGAAGCATCAGGTAGGCACCGGGGATCGGTCTGAACGAATCCGCACCTATAATTTTCCTCAGAATAGGCTGACGGATCATCGCATTAATCTTACGCTGTACAAACTGGACTTGATCATTGCCGGAGACGTTGAAGAACTTTTCGACGCGCTTAAACTTTCCGCTCGGGAAGAACTGCTGCGGGCTACAGGGTCATGACCGTTCGGGAACTCTTTGGGGCGGGGACCAGGTGGCTGAGGATTTCCGGCGCGGCGCATATTGAAGCCCCTGAACGGGACAGCAGACTTTTGTTGGGAACGGTCTTAGGGCTTGATCGGGCGGGACTTATCAGTAAGGTAAACGATCTGGTTTCAGATATGGATCAAGGACGTTATGAGGAGCTGCTGGACCGGCGGCTGCAAGGGGAATGTATCGCTTATATTGTAGGGTACAAAGAATTTTACGGCTTAGACTTTACGGTAACAAGGGATGTTCTGGTGCCCCGGCCTGATACAGAAACCTTGGTAGAAGCCGGCTTATCCTATATTGACGGTCTTGCGTCTCCTGAAGCCTGCGTACTGCTGGATATATGCACTGGTTCCGGCGCGGTAGGAATTGCCCTGAAACACGAGCGTCCCGGTATCGCCGCTGTTCTTGCGGATATTTCCCCAGCCGCTCTGAGGTCTGCTCAAGAAAACCTCCGGCATCTGCTTCCCGGCTCAGACCTTCCGGTTATTGAAAGCGATCTTTTTGATCGGCTTGAGGGACAGTTTACCCTTATTACCGCTAATCCTCCGTATATTCCGTCAAATCTGATCGATACCCTTGCGCTTGAAGTCCAGAAAGAACCTCGGCTTAGTTTGGACGGCGGCACTGACGGGCTTGAGATTATCCGCCGGCTGGTAGTGGACGCGAAAAGCCGGCTTACATCAGGAGGACTGCTCCTTATTGAAGGGGATCCAAGTCAGATGGACAGCATTACAGAACTGTTAAGAAAAAATGATTACAAAGCTATACGAACATACCTTGATTTATCGGGATGCCAAAGAGTGATAGGAGGGAGCGTATAGGAAGCGGCGGGATTGACGCCGCTTCCGGCTGTCCGCAAAAGCTCGGCAAAATAACATAAATGCTAAACAGAATACCACAAATCTTAATTGATAGGGTGATTTCCTATTGCTTTTCTTCCTGTTTCTTGATAACATAACAATAAATATTGACAGAGAACTGTACTGTTTTGTTTTTTATCTATAAAAATGCAACGTATTTTATGGGTCCTTTGAGAAAACCTTTGTAATTATTCTGGGGAAAAAAGAAATGATGAGTATGAAAAACGTGTTTATTATAATTTTGGCGGCGTTGATCCTCGTATTGTTAGAGTCCTGCGCCATGACCGTGGACGTGAGGGTTCAGCGGCTTCCTGCGATGAACACCGCAGGAATCAGGCGGCTTGCGATTATGCCTTTTCAGACCAGCGATAATTCCCAGTTACAGCAAGAAACCGCTCAATTTATCACTGCCGCCGTAACCCAAAGGATTATGGAAGCCAATCATTTCATTATGGTTGATCCCACTGAAATTCAGCGGCTCCAGCAAAAGGGTGAAAGCATTGAAAATCATGTGGACGCGGTTTTTACGGGACAAATAATAACCCTGAACCTCAGAGACAGTTCTCATCGGGAGGAACAGTACAATACCAAAACCGGTCTGCCCTATTATGTTACCGTATACGATAGGGATGTGGAGCTTATCTTCAGCTACAGTTTAAAACGCTCCAGAGACGGGAGTTTGATAGGAGTCGTTACCAAACAGGCAAAAAATAATGATTCCGCTGAAACCAGGGAAAAGCTCAGAACCGGTTCAGACCTGCTGCGGCCTTTTATTGATTGGGAGCTTAGAAGCATTGCCCGAGATGTGGCGCCTTATATGACTACTGAAACCCGCACATTAATGGATGAAAAATCAAAGAACAAAATATTGAAAACCCAAATGAAAGACGTTTATACGATAGTAACCCAGGGCAGTTATAAAACCGGGCTCAACGCTTATTTGAGGATCTACGAGGAATGGAATAACTTTGCCGCAGGGTATAACGCCGCTGTTTTATATGAAGTTCTGGGAGATTTAGAAAACGCTATAAGAATGATGCGGTCCTTATCCGATGAAACCGGAAATCCCAGGGCCTTTGAGGAGCTTATGCGGCTGGAAAAGACTCTTCAGGATCAGGAAACCCTTGCCGGAGTATATCAGGACAGCCGCAGCCAGCTTGATAAGCTTATAGCCCAACAGGTTGGACTTATCACTGAAAAACTGCCTAAAAACGCCGCAATAGCAGTGGTGAACAACTCAAAGCTCGAAGCCGATCTAGCGGATACCATTGCAGCGGGCTTAATCTCAGGGCTTCAGGCTCAGGGCATCGCCATAGTTGACCGGAATAATACCGCGCTGCTGGAAGCGGAAAAGCGATACCAGTCCTCCGGCGCGGTGCGGGACGAGGATTTTGTGAGTATCGGCAATGAAGCGGGAGTACATATTTTTGTCTTAATTGAAATAACCGGTACAAGCAACCTGCGCCGACTCCAAGTCCATCTGCTGGACGTAGAACGAGGCATCGTGATCTACCAAACCCCTCAGTCAGATGAGATGAATCTCTAGGAAAGATGCGCTTTCAGACAAAGAATCAGCGCGTATACCTTGGGTTGTTCCGACTGGTTGGGTTATAGAGGCGCGAAGCCTAATCAGTCCGGAGGGTTTCACAAAAATAATGCCCTCCTAAAGAGGATTCAAGGCTTTTTCCCTTTGGCGATCAGAAAATAAAGCTCCGCCAGCTCAGTGCGAAGCGCGGCAATCTGGGCCCGCAGGTCTTGATCCGCGCCGGAAAGTTCCCGAAACAACTGTTCCCGAGCCCCTTCTACGGTAAAACGCCGGTCATAGAGCAGGTGTTTCAGCCTTAGAAAAAGCTGCATATCCCGATTGGAGTAGGATCGCCGCCCGTGAGGGTCTTTTTTAGGCTGGAGCAGGGGAATTTCCTTTTCCCAGTACCTGATAATATAGGGCTTCACCCCTAAAAGCCGTTCCATATCGCCAAGGGTGTAGGAGGTCATTACTCATCCTTTTTCCTTCCGGGAAGGACGAATTTCGATCTCAATAGGAATCTGGGAAAACCCCAAATCTTTACGCATCTTATTACGAAGATACCCAATATACGATTCGCTCACTGCTTTGGGGCGGGACGCAAAAAAGATAAATTTAACCGGATTTTCCGAAACCTGTACTCCGTATTTTATTTTGAAATGGGTTTGGGGACCTGTATGGGGCGGACATTCCTCAAGCCACCGTTCCAACGCCTGATTGAGCTGACCCGTATCAATCCGCCGAATGAGCTGTCTGTACATGCTCAACGCCGTATCCAGCAGGGTATCCGCGCCGGTTCCATGCTTGGCGCTTACCGGAATGATCGGAGCGTATTCCATTTTGCCGAAGAGAAAATGAATCCGATCCGCCGCGGACTGAAACGTATGCTTTATCCGGGGCATTGCATCCCATTTGTTGAGTACCAGAATGATGCCCCGCCCTTTATCATGAGCGAGTCCCGCGATTTTCTTATCCTGTTCTGACAAACCTTCTTGAGCGTCGATCAGAAGAAACACTATATCCGCTTCGTCTATTGATTTGATGGCTCGATTCACCGAGTAATACTCGATATCTTCAGTTACTTTGCTTTTCCGCCGGATCCCCGCGGTATCAAGGATCTTGAAATCCTGATTTTTGTATGAAAATTCCCCTTCCACCACATCTCTGGTGGTTCCCGGAATATCGCTGACAATAGAAGCCCCGGAACTGGTGAGCCGGTTAGACAGAGTAGACTTTCCAGTATTAGGCTTTCCCAGCAGGGCTATGCGAATCGGGGGCTTCAAAGAATCCGGAGCTTCCTCAACCTTTGAAAAATCCAGCTTCCTGACGATAGCGTCTTCAAGTTCTCCCACATGATCCCCGTGTTCAGCGGATATAAGGTACACCCGCTCAAAACCATAGGCAAGCAGATTCCATGCGTCCTGCTCCCGGCGGCCTCCTTCGGTCTTGTTCACCGCCGCCAGCAGCCGATTCTGAAAGGGCCGGAGCAATGCGATAAATTCCTCATCCTCTGAGGTTATCTCGCCGGCTTCAAAAATCAGGATAATCAAATCCGCCTGTTTTAAGGTTTCCAATGTCCGTTCTACAACTAATTTATCAAGCCCCTCTTTTTCCAGCTTAAAGCCGCCGGTATCAATGAGCTTGATCGGCTTTCCATTAATAAAAGTATCCATTCCTACGGGATCCCGAGTAACCCCCGGGGTTGGATCCGTAATGGCTCGGCGTTTATGCAGGAGCCGATTGAACAACGTAGATTTACCTACATTCGGGCGGCCTGCCAATACGACTGCCGGAAGATTTTGGTATTGTTTATTATGATCAAAATACATAGGTTATTTATTTATATCCAAAGGAGTTTGGGGAAAATGTTTGGACATCCAAGCCTCCAGCAGCAGTATAACCTGCTGGTACGAGGTACACCGCAGCGCCTCTTGCGCCAAGGCTTGACAACTCGCCATATCAGCGCCCCGGACGATCCGTTTTACCTGGGGTATAGCCTGAGCGGTCATACTGAACTCATCAAGTCCCAAGCCCAAGAGCAGCGCCGCAGCCAAGGGGTCTCCGGCTAACTCGCCGCACATCGCCGCCTTAATGTTCCGGGCGTGGGCTTGATCAATGATCTGTTTGAGCAGCCGAAGCACCGCCGGATGAGACGGCTGGGCAAGATAACCGACTTTCTCATTCCCCCGGTCCACCGCGAGGGTATACTGAACAAGATCATTCGTACCGATAGAAAAAAAGTCAGACCGTTCCGCCAAAATATCCGCGGTCATTGCCGCGGAAGGAATCTCAATCATAGTTCCTACTGGTATAGCCTCCCCATAGGCTAATTTTTTCTTGCAACATTCAGCTTTTGCTTCCTCTAAAATCGCTAGAGCCTGTTCTAATTCTTCAATTCCTGAAATCATGGGAAACATAATCCGCAGATTCCCATTGACGCCAGCCCGCAAAAGCGCCCTGAGCTGGGTCTTAAACAAATCTGGTCGGGAAAGAGAAAACCGAATCGCCCGCCACCCAAGGAGCGGATTTTTTTCATCCTCAGCCATCAGTTCAGGCAGCAGTTTGTCCCCGCCTATATCCAAGGTTCGGATCGTTACCGGCAAATCCCCCATAGTTTCAAGGACTTGACAGTAGGCGCAATACTGATCTTCTTCTTTAGTAAGCTGTCCAGACGCGAGAAAAAGGAATTCCGACCGGTACAGTCCTATTCCTTCGGCTCCAAAATGGGCTACCTGAGCCGCCTCTTGGGGGATTTCAATATTCGCTTTGAGGCTTACCCGATATCCGTCTTTAGTTTCCGCCGGAATATCCCACAGAGACAGGAGTTCGTCAACGCTTTTGTGGTATTGAACCATAGCCCATTGGTACTGGGTAACTACTTGCTGTTCTGGTCTGATGATCACCTCTCCTGAATTGCCGTTGACCACTAGTTCTTCGCCGGGCTTGATCTCTTTTGTACCTTTTGATAGTCCCAGCACCGTAGGAATCCCGAAAGCCCTGGCAAGGATCGCGGTATGAGAGGTTCGGCTTCCTTCGTCCATGACGATTCCCTTTACCCGTTCTCTATTCATGCTCAGTATATCTGAAGGAAGCAAATCATGACAAACTAAGATTACATCGGTATTGAGGTCTTTGAGGGATATCCGCTGGACCTTAAGGAGTTTATAGATCAGCCGGCGGCATATATCATCAATATCCGCAACCCGTTCTTGGAGGAACGGGTCCTGGGAAGCTAACAGGCGCTCTTTCATAGCAAAGCACATATCCTGAACAACCCATTCTATATTTTGGTGATTTTCATACAGATACGCCCTGATTTGATCCTGAAAATCCTGATCTTCGAGCATCATCAAATGAGCTTCAAGGATATCGACTTGTTCTTTACTTGCCTGATTTTCTAATAAATGATTATGAAGAGTCCGTATTTCTTCCGCGGCTTCAGCTTGAGCCTCAAGGAACCGTTTCCATTCAGACTCAACCTGATCTTTTTGTATAATATAATGAAGGACTTCATTCATCGCGTTTTCTATATGCTGAAACGCCTTTCCAATAACAATACCCGGAGACGCGGGAATACCGATGATCGTTTTCATTTGTTACTAGGATACTCTACATAAACGAATTATGACAAGAGCGGGAGCCGCCTTACGCCGAAGACTTGTTGAGGAAACAATCCAGCTTTATTAATCGAATTTTGAAAAAGAAGTCCGCAGATTACACAGATTTTTCATCTCTATCACCTCTTAATCAGTGAAAATCAGCGTAATCCGCAGATATGTACTTCAATCCTCCTTACAATAGCCGGAAGAATCACTTGTCGAGTGCCGGCGCTATAGCTTTAAGCAGCCTCAGCGCCTCCATGACCAGTAGCGTGTTGTGTTCTTCTCTGATATACTGAATAAACCATTATTAAAGCGTCTTAGCCAATAGTTTAATTTAATAAATTTAATAGTTATAGTCAAGGGATTTTGAAGATTTTTAAACATTTTTTATATTTTTCCCTGACTCTTGGCGGTGAATATACTGTTCCGCCATTTTTTGTTTCCTCCTCAAGGACGAACCTCCTGATATGCCTCTTGATACTTTTCATGCTATCTTATACTATAAAAAAATATCAGGAGGTTCTATGACCATTT
>JAITHD010000101.1 GCA_031280155.1 Treponema sp.
CATCCTGCACGAAGACCGGACCGCGGAAATGCTCATTGCCCGGTCCTTGGAGTATGCGGAAAACCCGCCGCCGCCGGACTGGAACGGCGTAGCCGTGATGGAAACAAAATAGGTTCCGCTTTTTTCAAAACCTATGCCCGTGCTTTTGAGTAGATTCATATCAAACATTTGCCTTGACGAAAAGCCGAGGGATCAGTACATTATGTTTTAATGATTCATAACCCTATGCAGTATCAACTGATTATCTATATCCAACCATCAATCCTCTGTCCAGATTGGGCTTCACGCCCTGCCCCCGGGGAATCTGAATATAGAAATCTCGTTGATTGTATCAAGCGGCGGCTCATGGAATGTATCCTTTTCTTGAGAAACCTGGGCTGTTTTTCATTAGTTTTATGTATATCCATGGTCAGATTATTCAGCTTTATCCCTGCATTGATCAAATCCGCAATGAAATTGAACGGTTTCAGGGTGAATCTGAACTGTTTTAGGTCTAATCTGACTTATTTCAGGATAAAATTGACTAATTTCACCGTGAAACTAGGCTGGTCAGGGGTAAAATCACCCTATTCAGACCTCAATTACGTCAAGTCAGCGGCGGATCAGGTCAAGTTCATGATAGATCAGGTCAAGCAGGCGGCGGATTACGTCAAGTTCGCGGTGAAATTGACTAATTCAGCTTTACAGAACCCTTCGGGCTGTGATCGAAGGGCTGTGATTATGTTTAGGAGCGTATGATGCAGTATCATAATTGGCTTCCGTCCTCCCGGGAGGGACAGCTTACAATGGCTCAGAACTGGGATGCTGTAGTCCAGTCTCGAGGTATTGCGTGGGGGATTCCCCAACAGGAAATGACTGACCTTAAAACCCTGTCAGCCGCGGCGGCTGCGGTTCTTAGCAGGGCCCAAAGCGCGGAACGGAACGTCATTATTACCGCTGAATGTAACGAGGCTTTCAACGAACTGAAGGAAAAAATGCGGTTCATCAAAACCCGCTATTTTGCCAGTCCGCCCCTGACTGACCCAGACTACGCCGGGCTTGGACTGAAGCCCAAAGACGTTATCCGTACCCCTATCGGCGAACCCGATACCGAGGTTGAGGCTGACCTGGGATTTCCGGATTTTCACTTGATTGAACTGCGGAACATCCGCCGCCGCGGATCCGCCGGCTCTGACCCAAGATCAGAACATCGGGTACAGATTTATACCGGCATCTTAGACGGCACAGGAAAATATCGGATTACTGAGCCTCCCCATACCGGAGACGACCTGCATTTTGTCGCCACAGTCCAGCGCAAGCGGGAACGTTTTGATTTTAACGAAAACAGCGGCAAAACCGTGTTCTTTTGCCTGCGCTGGGAGAATCCCTCCGGCAAAGCCGGACCTTGGGGGACCCTGCTTAAAGCGGTTATCCCTTAGACGCCTCATCACCAGCCCCTGTCATTGACGAAATGGGAGCCGCCGACCATACACAACGGGATCGTTCTCAGGACTAAAGCCAAGGGCTTTACAGCGCTTGTGGTAATTACCCTGCTCTGAAGTTTTTTCCATTGATAATATATTTCGGAAGGTATGCCAAACGCTTCCTTGCAACTGCTTAAAGGCGTGTCCTTCTTGCTTTATATTTTTCTTTTAGTATTTCCAATACTATTGTTTCTCTATTTATTCCTTCGGTTGTTTCTTTTCTTTTATCCATTATTTTTTCTTTATTGGCTTTATAAGCCTTTTCTATTTCCACCCAACAGGGCTTGAACAGTAATTCCTTTTCATATTCTTCAAGTTTTTGTTCTACAGGATTATTATCAATTTCTGCCAAATAATATTCTGAAACCATTTTGAATATAGTATTTCCGCCTTCTTTTGCTATCGCAAATTCAGTTACAGTCCCAACCTTTTTATGTATATTTTTGACATTGTATCCGACTTCTTCTAAAACCTCTCTTTATTAACGCTTCTTCTGTTGTTTCATTTTCTTCTTTTCCGCCGCCGGGGAATTTATATTCATCTGTTTTTTCCAAATGTGCCATTAATAGTTTATTGCTGTTTATTATTATTGCCCTAACAGCATTTCTAAAAATTATTTTACTATTATTAAAGTCAAGTAAACTCCTGGCATCCCGATAATATATTTTATTAAATAACATAATTTTTTCCTTATTTCTTTTATAAAGACTTATAATATGTGCCGGATTCAACCGTCAAGTGCGGCGCCTGAGCAAGAAGCCCATGCCTCAGCGGGAATATGAAACCGCAAACATTTCGTCGGTATTGAATTGATTCCAAGCAATGATTGTATCCCCTCAAGCGGCAATTAAAGATGAACCGACGCCGCCAAAGGTCCGGCACAAAATCATTTTCATTCAGGATAGAGCGCTCAAAATCGGGGCAGAGGTATTAAAGAATTTGAAGATATCTGCTGTTAGGGTTTGCATGTTTTTAATTATTTCGGTATACTAATTAGTATTAAGGAGAATTATCATGAAAAAAATAATTGCTTTTATTGGATGTCTCCTCTTAGTAACACTGGTGAATCCAAGCGGGATTTTTGCTCAACGAAAGGTTACGATTAAACTAGCGTCGATGGCTCCTGAAAATACCGTTTGGGGCGCCGCGTTGAATCGGATATCCAGAGAATGGGCGGCCGTAAGCAATGGGGAAGTAGAATTACGAGTCTATCACAATGGCGTTGCTGGAACAGAAACGGATGTGCTTCAAAAACTCAAGATAAATCAGATTCAGGCGGCAGTATTGACCTCTTTTGGGATTAATCTTATTAGTCCGGAAGTTATGACCTTGAGCACGCCTTTTTTTATTCGGGATGATAATGAATTAAAGACCGTTCTCAACGCCATCAAACCTGAATTAGAGGCAAAAATAAACGCAAAAGGATTCCAAACCCTCACATGGGTTAAATCTGGATGGGTCAAACTCTTTTCAAAGTCCCCGGTCTTTGTGCCGTCAGACTTGAAGCGTTTGAAAGTAGGAACCACCCCGGACGCGCCGGAATTAACTCAAGCCTTCAAGACTATGGGCTACCAAATGATACCGATTAACGGCAGCGATACCCTGATAGCCCTCAACAGCAACCGAATCGAAGCGCTTTATCAAAGTCCGGTAATGGTAGGGGGATTGCAGCTTTTTGGAGTAGCGAAACACATGACTTCGCTTAATGTAGCGCCTTTCATGGCGGGAATTTTTCTCAATGAGCGGGCGTGGCGGATGATTCCAGAACAGTATAGAGCGGAAATTGCCAGACGTTCTAATCGGATTGCTGAAGAAATAGATGCGTCAATCACCCAGCTTGAAGCAGAAGCGGTACAAACTATGAAGCGGCATGGGCTTGTGGTAAATCAAGTCAGTCCAGAACAGTCCCAAATATGGTATAGTGATATGGAACGAGCTATAGATTCCCTGTTGGGAACGGTCTTTGATCGGGATACCTATAAAAAAGTTCAGTTAATCTTAACGGACTATCGAAGTAAACGCTAAGGCATATCGCTATGGAAGAAAAAGTCTCCCATAAGAAGGGTATACGCTATACCATAGAACAGATATGTTGTTATGGAGCGTTGATGTGCCTTGCGCTGTTGCCGGTAGCGGAATCTTTTGTGCGGCTTGTATTCAAAACCGGTATACCCGATGCCTTGGGCATGATGGAGCATCTGCTTTTGGTAGTAGGGCTTCTTTCAGGGATGATTACGACTAAGACAGGGGAACATCTTTCTATTGCTCTGGTGCAGAATTTTTGTCCTAATCCGATGATTAAAGCCCGAATATCGATATTTACCAGCCTGTTATCCGCTTTTGTATTAACGATTATTGCTTTTAGCGCTCTTTCTTTTGTCAAAATTGGGCTTTTTCCATGGCGTATGATAGGGTTTATCCCGAATCAGATCTTCGGTTTGATTATTCCCATAGGCTATGGGGTGATGGCTGTTCGGTTTGCCCTAAGAACCCCAGTCTCAGGGGCCGCCCGAGGGCTTCCGGTTTTAGCGCTCCTTTTGGGCGGGGTCTGTTCTTTTCCAATGATTGCGAAAATTCTCTGGGGCTTTGATATGCCGGATTCAGTGTACGACTTAATCGATCGATGGAATATCTTTGCGTACTATAGCAAAATTCCGGGAATTATCATATTTCTTGTTGCGGCATTAGCCGGAACCCCCTTATTTGTAGTTCTTGGAGGCGTGGCGGCGCTGCTCATTCAAGCCGCGGCCGGAGAGATTGACGTTGTAGCGAATCAGGTATATATTACCCTTACTCAAGAGAGTTTCATTGCGATTCCCCTTTTTACACTGACCGGTTTTTTTCTCTCTGAAAGCAACGCGGGAGAACGGCTGGTACAAACTTTCAAAAGCCTTTTTAGTTGGATCCCCGGAGGCATGATTATCGCCACCGTGGTAATCTGTGCGTTTTTTACTTCTTTTACCGGCGCTTCAGGGGTGACGATTTTAGCATTAGGGGGAATTCTCTATACGATCTTGAAAGACGTACAATATCAGGAACCGTTTTCTATTGGATTATTGACCTCTGTAGGAAGCATTGGACTTCTTTTTCCTCCAAGTATCCCTATCATTCTGGTAGGAACCGCCAGTATGACTAATATTATCCATGTATTTCTTGGGGGATTGATTCCAGGACTGATTCTGATTATTGGGGTCATTGTTTTCGGCATTATCGCTTCGATTAAAACCAAAATTCCTGTAGAGCCTTTTGATATAAAAAGAGCCGGCGCCGCTTTAAAAAACGCCGCCTTTGAGATACTGCTTCCATTTTTCCTTATTATCGGATATTTTTCAGGGATTCTCTCGCTTATAGAAATCGGCGCCGCCGCGGTAATCTATGTTTTTATCGTAGAAGTCTGGATTAATCGGGACCTCAAGCTAACCGATATATTTCGGGTATTTTCCAAGGCGGTTCCCATTATTGGAGGAGTCCTCTCTATTCTTGCGTTATCCCAAGCCTTATCGTACTATATTATTGACACGCAAGCGCCGGAAAATTTGGTTCGTTGGATGCATAATGCAATTCAATCGAAATACATCTTTCTGCTGCTTCTCAATGCGACGCTGCTGATAGTTGGATGTCTCATGGATATCTTTTCGGCTATTCTCATTGTCTTGCCTTTGGTTATTCCTCTAGGGCAAGCCTATGGGATTGATCCGGTGCATTTAGGGATTATCTTTATCACCAATCTGGAAGTCGGGTTTCTCACGCCGCCGGTAGGTATGAATCTGTTTTTGGCGAGTTACCGCTTCAAAAAACCTTTTATTGATATATGCAGATGCGTATTTCCCTTTCTGTTCATTCAGTTGGCGGTAGTGCTGTTGGTTACTTATATACCCTGGTTTTCGACATTCTTAATCCGGTTTTTTCAGTAACGCCGTCTCATTATCCGCCAGTAGTTTCATGAATTACCGCTAAGGTCTGTTGGGCGCATTTTTCCCAAGAAAAAGCCCCGGCCCGTTCTAGTCCAAGTCTGCGGCATTCCCGGTATATTTCCCGATTGGTGCTGAGGGTTATCATTCGGGCAGCCATGTCTTCTGGATTATAAGGATCAAAGTAGAGCGCCCCGGTATCCGCGGTTTCCGGCAGGCTGGCGGCTCTGGCGCAGGCGACGGGTACGCCTGAAGCCATAGCTTCAAGGGCTCCCATACCGAAACCCTCATACAGTGAAGGAATCACTACCATGTCAGCGCCGGCATACAATTCAGGGAGATTTTTTACCGGAAAATGACCGGTAAAAAAAATATCATTCCGATACGGAGACCCTGCGGCGGCTTCTTTTACCTTTTCCGCCTGATGATCGTCAGCCCCGGCAAGGACAAGCCGATGAGGATATTTTGTCTGTTCCTTAAAAATACCAAAGGCTTTAATCAGCCGGACATGGTTTTTAACAGGATGATCGATCCGGGATATACAAAGCACATAGGGTCTGCGGAAACTAAAGGGCTGAATCAAAACCACGCTTTCTTCGTTTCTCGGACGCGGATAAAAAGCCGTATGGTCTATGCCGTTAGGCACAACCTCAATCAGGGACTCCTTTACTCCGGCAAATTCTATCAATTCCTGCTTAATCCAATGACTCACCGCAATAACCCGATCAAGTTTCCTAAGCGAATAGGTAAGCGCAAGATAGTTAAGCATCCTCAAAGGTTTACCGATTTTCTTAGTTACCCAAGACATATCATGAACAACCCCAATAACAGGACACGGAGATCGATACGGAAGCTGTTTATGAGCGGCTGGAAAGAAACATGCATCATACGCTCGTTCCCGAGCAAACTGGGGATACTTAATAAGATGCCACAGGGCATTAGCGGTCTTTCCAGTAATACTGCATCGAGGAACAAATTCCAAATCCGGCGCTGCTTCACTATAGGCAAAACGGTCAAAATCCCATCCGAATAATTCAAAAAGATCCCCCGAAGGAGGTATTCTTTTTAATACCTGAGTAACATAGACGCCAATCGCTGTTTTACCACCTTCGCAGGCGAAAGTATCAATACCTATCTTCATAAAAATCAGGTAATAATCCAGAAGACATTCGGTTTAAAATGGATTTTTTCGATTATTATATTTTTATTATACCCATACCGAAGTCAGCTACCCCTGCCTAAAAGTTTTTTCTAGGGCTTGTTTCGGTTGCCCGGCTTGCTCCCTAAGATTTCTACTTCCTTCCCGCTTTTTTCTTTTTTCTAAGCGGGTATTTCTACGGCAGTTTCACGCTTGTTGCCAAGAGCCAGAACCACACATCCATAGACGTTGCTTCCCCAGGCTGCGTGGGTAGGTCTTTCAACATGCTCATTATCACCTAGTCTTTGCCTAAATGTCAAAGGGGGTTTTCAACCTATTCTTTACCGCTGTACCGTCTTATATCCCCAGCCCTAAAGGGGGTTTTCTATAAGGTTTTACGGCGGTTTCGATAAAATTTTATACTAACTAGGCATTAAGGAATTATACATCATTTTCTGGATCACCACCAACATCAAAGTCCTATAGGACTTTAATCTGACCTCCTTGCGGTAAGATTTATACCAGTATATCAGTAGGAACCAGGTACGACAAGCACAAAACAGTAAGAACTTACGCTTTTCGGGCTACTAGAATCAGCATTTCCGCCAGATGATCATAGGGAGCATCCTTCCAATCTCCGTAAATTTCCACCCCGGAAAAGCCGGCGTCCAACAAAAGCCGCTTCAGCTCAGAAGCGGCATAGAGCCGCTGGGTAAAGGTATGCTCAATCCATGCTCCGTCCTTGAGAAGCACCCACCGGTTTTTTAAGGAACTCCAGGCATCTACCGCAGTATATTCAGTAAGCACAGTACATCCTGCCTTGGTAAACCATTCCCGTTCCACAAAGTCCCGAACCGCGATTTCTTTTCCCAAGGTTTCAATGATAAAGGTTCCCCCGGATTTGAGGGAATCAAAGACGTTCTGTACCATAAGCCTATCGTCCTCAGAACGCTCAAAATACCCAAAAGAAATATAGAGATTCGTTACAACGTCAAAATAACAGGGACGCTTGAAGGAACGAGCGTCGGCTTTGATCCATTCGATAACCAAATTTTCATAAGCCGCATCTTCCTGGGCAATTTCCAGATACGCTTGGGTAATATCCACGCCGGTAACAATAAATCCCCGACGGGCGAGTTCCAAACTGATACGTCCAAAACCGCAGCAGAGATCAAGAACATAAGGACCTCCTGATTTCCGATGACGTTCACTGTACAGATTCAAGTCAGCAAGCCGGGTTATGCCGTCGGCGACCATCGGAACTTCTTCCCAATGCTTTGCATCAAACATGATCGGCGCATACTGCTGCCAAAAATACTCATCATTAAACCATTCTTTTTTATAGGTCATTTATACAATCCCGCTAACATTAAGAGGATGAATCAGAGCCTTATCAATACGGTTTCCGTCCATATCAATGACTTGAAACCGATAACGCCCATATTCAAAACTTTCTCCAGTTCGAGGGATTTCTCCGGCAAGGCTCAGGATAAATCCCGCTAATGTATGGTACGCTTGATGTTCTCCTAAAAGACTTTCAATACCCAAAACTTCCGCGACTTCATCAATATTGACGCTTCCATCAACCAAATAGGTTCCATCATCCTGCTTGATAATCTTAGCCGCGTCTTGGTCGGGAGCGGAAAGCTGCCCTACGATTTCTTGGATCAAGTCCCCTACAGAAAGGACCCCGGCAAAACCGCTGTATTCATCCATTACCAGCAAAAAATCCGCCTCACCTTTCTTGAAGGCTTCAAAGGCTTTCAATGCGGACATGGTTTCAGGCACAAAGAAAGGAACTTTCATAATAGATTTTAACCCGGGCCAAGGATCTTCCAACAGCGCAAGCAGTATATCCTGTACCGAAACCACGCCGGCAACTTCGTCCAGACTCCCGTCTACTACGGGAAAATACCGCTGCTCCCGATGTTCTACCGCTGTAGCTCGTATTACCTCTGGGACTACATTCAAATCGAGCAGGGTTATCTCTGAACGGTGGGTCATAAAGGTTCCAACCGGACGGTCTCCAAGGTAAAATACGCCTTCAACCATAGTCCGTTCTTCACTTTCCACAATCCCTGATTTTTCCCCTTCTATTAACGCAATCCGCAATTCGTCCTCAGTCATTCCTTCTGAAACCACGATATTGATTCTAAACAAGCCGAATATCAAACGAGACAGAACAGCCGATAACTTAAGCAACGGTTTACAAAGCAATGTCAGAAACTTGAGAAACGGCAGAGTTCCGGCGACAATACGTTCCGGCGCTGTTAAAGCGATTTGTTTTGGAATCATGTCTCCCGCTATGACCGCTATAAGGGTGATCCAGCAGGTAACTATAATCGCCCCAAGATAGGTTCCCCAAGGATTGACGGCTTTCCAGAACGCCGACTCCCTTATAATCCACTCCTCAAAGAATCGGACAACCCGTAATCCCCCAACAATACCGCTCAGAATACCTAAAAAGATAATCCCTATTCTGAGAGAACCAAGAAAAAGCGTATGATACTCTACTGCTTCCAAAACTTTATGATACTTTTTATCTCCCTTTTCTACCTGAGCTTTAAGCCAGGTCTTTCGGGAAGCGATAAAAGCTGTTTCTATCAGTACCCAAAAACCTTTCAGCAGAATAATAATAACAATAGAAAGTATCGACGGTAAAGGATCCTCCATAAATGATCAGTAAATTTCTTCTTTTGTAAGCGGACGGACAACCGATACCTGCGGAGTTGTCTGGAATGTTATCCGAGACACCTGCACAATCGGAAAACGGGGAGTTTCAGGATTCACATCCACCACCTGACCCTTCTTCCCATTAGAAAGCAGTACATACAACCCAATAGGATATACAGACAGTCCGGAAACCAGGGCCCGCACAATAGTGTCGTCATACTGTTTTCCCTCATTTTTGAGCAGATCCATAAGAGCTGTATGCTTATCTTTCGCTTTTTTATAGGGACGATGCGTTGTCAGGGCTTCGTAAGAACAAGCCACGGCGATTATCTTTGCATAAAGAGTAATCTTATCGCCTGAAAGTTTTTGGGGATAGCCGGTGCCATTTTCCCGTTCGTGGTGTTCCAGCGCACCGAGGCAGATTACTGAGGGAAAATTAAAAGATTTCAGCAGTTTATACCCTAAAATCGGGTGCGTAAGAATAGTCTTCCGCTCCTCCGGCGTAAGGGTCCATCGTGTTAAGTAAAGCCGGGTCGGAAGTTTCGCCATGCCGATTTCATGAAGCAGCGCTGAAACCCCTAGTTCAATAAGCCGCTGAGGGGTAAATTTCACCACGCAGCCGATCATAACCGCAATAATCATAGATTTAACCGCATGGGATGCTTGATAATTATCGTCCTGTTTAGGTTCATGATTTTTTTGAACCCAGAGCAACAAGCGCCGATCATGCTGTATTACTTTACAAACCACCTGAACGTTTTCAGTTACCGCCGCAAAGTTAATCTCTTGTTCCTGAGACACCATGGTGAACAACTCTTCCGTATATTTCTGAAAAAGCCGATAAAACTCGTCCGCATACGTCAGCAAGGCATCCCGATTTTCTGAGTCTGCACTCAAAAGGCGCTCCGCCGCCTTAGCAATATCCGCATTTTGAGAAAAAGAGCCGTCTTTCGGTTCTCCATCGCTGTATACTTCCGTAAATTTCCATTCTTCCAGAGCTGACCGCAGTTCTTGTGAAAAAGACGTTTCCGGTGCGCCTAGTATAAATTGATCGTCTAAATAAATCGGCTGAGAAAAAAAACTTTCCTCCGGAATCTCTTTAACTACATATTTTTTCATCTAAGGCTCCCATAGCTATATATGTATAATAACCTATTTTTCATGGCAATGCAAGCCATTTCACCAAGACCAATCGGCAAAATACAGCCTACAACGTATAATTCAGTGCAGCGTACACTCTTTTTGTAAGGGTCTCCGGCAGAATCGGTTTAACAATATAATCTTTTATCCCGAATTTAGAAGCGGTTCTAACCAGTTCATTTTCCGCATGAGACGTTATGAATACAACCGGAATATCCTGAGTCCCGGGATTGTTTTTGACCTTTTCAAGAAACTCGAACCCCGACATACCGGGCATCTCGATATCCAGCAGAATAAGATCAACTTTTTCGCCCTCCAATACAGACAGGGCGATTTCACCGGATTTGGCAAGGCGTACATCAAATTGTTTTTCCAAGATCACTTTGATGGTTCTCAGATTCCCTGACATATCATCAACCGCTAAAATTATTTTTTTATCATCCATACATAATGTTCCTTAAAAACTCATTTAAAAACCTCATTTAGATTATATAGAATTATACCAAAACCTGAGTTTTTATCAACTCGACTGACATTCAATTCCCTATCAGGATTGGTAAAACGAGCCCGTTCTGGGTTTCTCAAAGGAGCATATTAATCTGTGAAGAGGCGTTAGGATATTGAAAACAAGAAAACACCGCCCTCTCTGTAAGAAGACGGCTTTAAAATAGTTAGATTTTCTTCTGGCAGCGCAATATATAGTAGTAGTATTGTTTGTCTTCTATGGCTATATGGGAAAGAATCCACTCTTTCAGATATTTAGCCAACACCGCAGGGGCCCGCATGGAGCCTTCCTCAAAGTCCTTCGCGTTAATCAAGATTTGGTGAATAAAAGATTCATGCTCCTTTTTATGATGGGCTAAACCGGGATACTCGATTTTTTCCATAATCTGTTCTTCTGTGGAAAAATGAGTCCGTACATACTCCAAAGCGCTATGGATAATTTCCATAAAATAATGCTTCGCTTCGCCGCTGTCTTTGAGGCACGCCATATACAGCGTATTACACATCTCGACAAGATGTTTATGCTGATCATCAATAAGCTGGATGCCTACCGAATACTTATCATCCCATACAATTAAA
>JAITHD010000212.1 GCA_031280155.1 Treponema sp.
AAAAACTCCCTACAGGGAGCTTTTACGGCGGTTCCAACCCATGCTCCCCGGTCTTACTGTATCTCCCACAAGCGTAGATTCCCGTGGGTCCCACGGTACGTCTATATGTATATCACAGGGAGGATAGACATGACAAGCCGTCAACTAAAAAATCCTTACGGATTTTTTGCGCCTTATATCCCATGCCTAAAGGCAGGGGCTTTACGGCGCTTGTGGTAAAGTCCAAAGTTTTGCACCCTGACCACCTCCGGTTTTATCCTAAGACTTCTGTCAGGGGTACAATCCTAGAACAGTCCTTCGGCGGGGGGATTGACAGATTTCATGGGTCTCTCTATTTTTATTTCTAAGCAAACTATGGAGGCTGGCATTGGTTATTGCTATGAAACAGGGGACCTCAGCAAAAGAAGCTCAGGCTTTCGCTGCGGTTCTTGAACAACAAGGGGTTAAGGTTCATTTTTCTGAGGGCGCTTCCCAGACCGTACTTGGTCTTGTAGGGGATACCACCAACATTGACGAAGAATCTCTCAGGGCCCATCATCTGGTTGAAAAGGTTATCCGAGTACAGGCGCCGTACAAACGAGCGCATCGGCAGTTTCACCCTGAAAATACGCGGATCGATATTGCCGCGCCGTCTGGTCCGGATCGTCATATTGGAGCAGGGTATTTGGGGATTATTGCCGGTCCCTGTTCCGTAGAAAGTCGGGAACAGATTATAACGATTGCGGCGTCGGTGAAACAGTCCGGCGCTGGTTTTCTTCGAGGCGGCGCGTTTAAGCCCCGGACAAGTCCTTACAGTTTTCAAGGACTGGGAGACGAAGGGCTTACGCTGCTTTTGGAAGCGAAAAAAGAAACTGGACTTCCTATTGTCAGTGAACTTATGGATGTGAAACATCTGGACGGATTTAATGAAGTGGATATCATCCAAATAGGCGCTCGGAATATGCAGAATTTTACGCTTCTCAAAGAATTAGGACGTTGCGGAAAGCCTGTCTTGCTGAAGCGAGGACTTGCGTCTACCATCAAAGAATTTCTTATGGCTGCGGAATATCTTATAGCCGGCGGCAACGACCGGATCGTTCTTTGCGAACGGGGGATTCGTACATTCGAGGATTTTACTCGGAATACCCTGGATTTGTCCGCTGTTCCGGGGCTGAAAAAAGAGAGCCATCTGCCGGTAATCGTAGATCCTAGTCATGCTACAGGCTTATCATGGATGGTTCCTGCTTTGGCTAAAGCCGCCATAGCCGCCGGCGCTGACGGCATCATGGTAGAGGTTCACAATAATCCAGAAACCGCCCGCTGTGACGGTGAACAGTCTATCACTCCCGCAGACTTTGCGGGCTTAATGGAGATGATTCAAAAATACGCCGCTATTGAAGGAAAACAGATCGCTTAGGAGCGTATATGCTGAGATTTGCAGGGTTAATCCTGATATATTTGGTCGCCGCCGGCGAGGCTATGGCGGAAAATGGGAATGAGACGGTCCCGGAAACGATCCGTCGTCCTCAATACGGCGAGGCTCCGCGATATCCCCAAGACACGGTTATCGGACCTTTGGGACCTGGAGACGCCCCGGAAGAAGCCTTCAGTTTTGCCCAAAATCTTCTGCGAGGAGTGATCGCTAAAAATCAGGAAGCTCCGGTTCTAGCCGGTTTAGGAGAGGCTTTTATAAAAAATCTGTTTGAAACCTTGGAACCTGTTAATCCGCAGCGTTACAGGCTTGGAGGCGGACGGGAAGAACCTGACGGCAGTACGTCTTTTCTCGTCCGTTTTGTCGGACGGGAGCAGTGGATTACCGGGGAATTATTCCTTCGGTTTGAGGAAGACCGCTGGATTTTAGACGATCTCATTCTTGAAGAACCTCGAGATATCTCAAACAGCGGAGAAACCTATCGGTTTGATTTTTCCCCTTATGAACGATTCTTTTAATCCAACCCTTAGTTCGCGGCTCCTTTAATGGAGGATAGGCAGCCAATAAATGTATCCACAGTACGCCGAATTTGTTCTATATTATAGATATGACATTAACCGAATTTGATATATGGTATCGGTCTCGATATCGTCGGACAAGCTCGGCGCTTACCGCTACGGCGATGATCCTGTCCGACCTTTTGGGAGTTATGCTTTCCTTTGGATCGGGTTTCTTTTTGGTTAATCTCTATGATTTATCAGCTATCAATTTTAAGTCTTTTGTTACCTACTGGCCTTATTTACCGGTTTTTATTCTGGTTTTTCAAGTAAGCAATCTCTATCCGGGAATCTCCTTAGCCCCGTCAGAGGAACTCAAGCATTTTGTGGTGAGTTCCCTTATGGGTCATGGAGGAATTATTTTTTCACGATATATCGAAGATCAAGAATTCGATGCTATTTCAGTAGCTTTTATTATCAGCTGTGTAGTTTCTATCTTTATTTTGTTAAGCTGCCGCAGTATTACTCATAGCTTGTTAAGCAAATTTCGTCTTGGAGGAATTCCGGCGGTTGTTTTTGGGGGCGGAACAATGGGGCGTATGTTGGTTGACCGGTTGCTCAACAGTAAAAAAGCAGGGTATGTACCAGCGCTTATTCTCGATGAGGATCCGGCTCTGGAAGACGTATATCACGGGGTTCCTATCATTCGGGATACAAAGATTGGACCCGAAATAGTTCGGCGTTTTAATATTAAAATGGCGATTGTTACGAGTATGCCGAATCTTGACGCTCAAGAGTGGAACGCTATGCTTCATAATTCGGTATTTGCCTTCAGGTATCATGTCTTGATTCCTGAGTTTTCCAATATTACGAACATCTGGATGTCGGTTCGGGACTTTGACGGACTCCTTGGATTTGTTACAAGTCATAAACTGAAAATGTTTTGGAATCTGGGGATAAAACGGTTTGTTGATATTAGTTTGTCTTTGATCATTGGGCTTATATTGCTGCCTTTACTGCTGGCTATTGCGTTGCTGGTTAAAGTTACTTCCCCGGGTCCGGCTTTATATGGACATAAACGGCTTGGGATAAACGGCAAGCCCTTTAAGGCGTACAAATTCCGGTCTATGGTGATAGACGCGGATCACCGGCTCAAAGCGCTTCTCGCTTCGGATCCCAAGGCGCGATCCGAATGGGACGTACATCGTAAACTCAAGGATGATCCGCGAGTGACGAAAGTGGGGAAATTCCTGCGCCAAACGAGTCTTGATGAATTTCCTCAACTTATCAATATTTTAAAAGGTGAAATGAGTCTGGTAGGACCTCGACCTATTGTCGAGGACGAAGTCGTGAAATATGGAGAAGATTACAGGCGTATTTTTTCAGTCAAGCCCGGTTTATCCGGACTTTGGCAGGTTTCAGGACGGTCTGATACAGACTATAATGAACGAGTAGCCTTTGATTTATATTATTTACAAAGCTGGTCTGTATGGCTTGATCTGTGGATTTTATATAAAACGATTGGGGTTGTTATCAAAGGCAAAGGAGCTTATTAATGAAAAAAATGAAAAAATGGGTTTTTGTCAGTATCTTGCTGGTATTGGGTGTATCGGTTTATAGTCAGAATCGTTCTTTTGACCGTCTGTTTCCACAGCTTGATCCGTCTCAGCGGGAACAAGTGTTTTCTTCTCAGGGCTTAGGGATTTACGGTGAAATAACAGTCCCTCAGTTGCTGCCTCCAACCGAATCAGGCGTAGATATCGCTGGTTTTGTACTCAGTCGGAATCCTTCCCATCTTGCGGAATCTCTGCTGGTTATTCAGACCAAAAGACCAATAGGGTTTATTCAGGTCTACAACGCTCTGGGAAATATCCGGGGATTAAAGGGGCGCTTGTATAATTCATTTACCCGCAAACAGGCGGTCCCGCTTTTTGAGGATGCTACCCGTATTGTGAGCGACAAAAAAACTTCGCCTCTTCCGGATCCAGAGCCGGCTAAAGTATTGCCTTCAGCGGAAACCGCGTATATTCGTCTCAAAGATGTAAACTTCGGCAATACCTACTATCAGGCTGATTTTATTAACAATGGAAGGTATGTATCTTTCAGGCTTTCAAATTTTAGAAATATCACCTATTTAGTTGTTCCCGTAATAAAGGAACAGAAATTTACCGCTGAACTGTATTTTGAGATTCTTGCAGAGGGACTATTAGTTTACAGTATTGCCGGCGCGGAAGTATCTAATTTTGTAGCTTCTAAGATCGATATACCCTCGGCAATTCAAAAACGTCTGGAAGTCTTTACTCAATGGGTTGTCGAAGGCATACTAAGTCAAGATCAGTATTGAAAAAAATATATATAGTAAGTATCATGTTTTGTATGGAACCTACAAATTTAAAAGGGCGGTCTTTGCTCACCTGGCTGGATTATTCAGAAATGGAAATCCGCTATTTGTTGGATTTGTCTAAGCAGGTAAAAGCCGAAAACCAACGAGGTGAAATTCATCAGCGTTTCACAGGAAAAACTATTGCATTGCTTTTTGAAAAGCGTTCTACCCGGACTCGGTGCGCTTTTGAGACCGCGGTTGGAGAGGAAGGAGGGCATCCGGTATTTCTTTCAACCGCGGATATTCAGCTTGGGGCTAAAGAATCTGTTGAAGATACCGCCCGGGTCTTGGGAAGAATGTTTGACGCGATTCAGTTTCGGGGATTCAAACAGTCTACTGTCGAAATCTTGGCGGCTTATTCAGGAGTGCCTGTATATAACGGGCTTACCGACCGTTTTCACCCTACCCAGGTTTTGGCGGATATCCAGACCTTAGAAGAAAATTTCGGCTCTATTCAAGGAAGAAAAATTTGTTTTGTCGGAGACGGTCGAAATAATGTAGCCCGTTCTCTCATGGTAATATGCTCAAAACTGGGCATTCATTTTTCGGTTGTCACCCCGGCGCGGCTCAATCCAGACCCGGACTTAATCAAGGTCTGTACTATTCTAGCTGAATCTTCCGGCGCACAGCTTAGGATTACCGAGGATCTTCAAGAAGTCAAAGGCGCTGATGCCTTATATACCGACGTGTGGGTGTCTATGGGGGAAGAAGCCCAGAAAGAAGAACGCCTTCGGCTGCTCCGTCCCTATCAGGTCAACCAGTCTCTCATGGACAAAACAGGACGTAAAGACACGATTTTTCTCCACTGCCTGCCGGCGGTCAAAGGTGAAGAAGTTACCCCAGAGGTGATTGACGGTCCTCAAAGCCGGGCCTGGGACGAAGCGGAAAATCGAAAACATACGATTAAAGCGATCCTGCTGGCTACCCTTAGTCTTATATAGCTTTAAACCAAGCCCGATGCTTTTTGGGGCTTGGAAGCCGGCAGCCCTTTCCCTATCATTACAAAATTTGCTTGCAAAATTTAAGGAAACGCCATAAAATAATAGAATATTGATTTTATTTATCAGTTATATTTTTGGGGTATTCTATGGGTCAAATTTCAAAAACCTTAGGCAAAGATATGCAGCGGAATTGGTCTCTGTACCTTTTGGCGGTACCAGTGATTCTTTTCTATCTGCTCTTTGCCTATAAACCTATGTACGGCGCACTTATCGCATTTAAAGATTTCTCCCCGGGGCGGGGATTTGACAGAAGTCCTTGGATCGGTTTAGAGCATTTCAGCCGGTTCTTCAAGAGTCCCTACTTTTTTCGGCTCCTGCGGAATACATTTCTTATCAGTTTTTACGGTCTGATTTTTGGTTTTCCAGCGCCGATTATTCTTGCGCTTATGCTTAATGAAGTGCGTCATTCCTTCTATAAACGAACTATTCAGACCATTACCTATCTTCCCCACTTTATCTCTATGATCGTCATTGCCGGTATGATCACTGATTTTTCCCTTTCTACCGGACTTTTTAACGATATTATCGAGTTTTTTGGAGGTACCCGGTTTCCCTTGCTTCAACGTCCCAATCTGTACCGGCCTATCTATATAGCTTCTGATATCTGGCAAAGCGTAGGCTGGGGGACTATTATTTATCTCTCTGCGTTATCAGGCATAGACCCTCAGCTCTACGAGGCCGCAATGATAGATGGAGCGGGACGCTTCAAACAACTCCTTCACATCACGATTCCTTCTATTATGCCTACGATCATAATTCTGTTGATCCTCCGTATTGGGCAGCTCCTGGGGGTTGGGTATGAAAAGACTATCCTGCTCTACAATCCATCGACGTATGAGACGGCGGATATTATCTCTACATACGTGTACCGAGTTGGGCTTTTGGAACAGAATTGGAGCTATTCTACTGCTATCGGTCTTTTTAATTCAGTAATTAACTTCAGCCTTCTGCTGGCGGCAAATAAGATAAGCAGCAAAGTTTCTGAAACAAGTCTTTGGTAGGGAGAAAAGGAAAAAGAATGAAAATATCCGGTGTTAGGTACACTCAGGGAGAAAACGTCTTCATGGCGTTCAATTACGCCTTCCTAGCTTTAATGGCTTTAATTTGTCTGTATCCTATGCTCTATGTGGTGTTTGCATCGTTGAGCAATAACAATCTGCTGATGCAGCATACTGGCGCGCTTTTGAAACCCCTGGGGTTCAGTGTTGCCGCTTACAATAGGGTATTTAAGAATCCGATGATCCTTTTGGGGTATCGAAACACTCTATTTGTATTGATCGCAGGCGTTTTGGTAAGCCTATTTATGACCTCTCTGGGAGCCTATGTTCTGTCCCGAAAGCAGGTGCTTTTCAAGAAGCCTATTATGATGGCGATAACCTTCACTATGTTTTTTTCAGGAGGCATGATTCCGGCGTACTTGAATCTTCGAGACCTGCACTTGACCAATACGCTGTGGGGACTGATTATTCCGGGAGCGATCAGCACATACAATATGATAATCCTGCGTACTTCTTTTCAGTCGATTCCAGATTCTTTGACGGAAGCGGCGATTATTGACGGCGCAGGACATATTCGGATACTTTTTTCCATAGTATTGCCCCTGTCCAAGGCGATATTAGCGGTGATGATCCTGTATTATGGGATAGGAATCTGGAACGCCTGGTTTTGGGCAAGCGCAATCTTGCGGCAGCGGGAATTATACCCTCTCCAAGTAGTCCTTCGGGAAATTCTGCTCCAAAATTCAGCTATCGAGATGTCAACCGGGATAGATCCGGGGGATCAGGACTCTATTGCGGCAACGATCAAGTATGCCACCATCGTTGTCGCTACTGTGCCAATACTCTGTATTTATCCGTTTCTGCAAAAATATTTCGCTCGAGGCGTGATGATTGGCGGGGTAAAAGAATAAGGCTTGGCATTGGCAGGAGACAAAACCTCCTATTAAAATCGCAGTATCTATTAGTAATTTTTGAATATACTCTGTCTGCTTTTCTATACGTTTAGAATATTTCTCAATCGGTACGTTTCCAAAGAATCAAGATTTTTTATGGAAAAATTATGATTTGTCTCTAAAAAAAGCTGAAAATCATAGAATTTTTTGAATAAAATGTATATTCTATATATATGATTGATTTAGCTTACATGATCTAATACTTGGCATAGAATGTGCTGTTATATATGTAAGACGAGAGGAAGGTATAATTTTTATGGATCATATTATGTCATCGGGAAGCGGGTTGTTTACATCATTGCTGCCGAGTAAATTGAGCCTCAAAGAGGTTAAAACTGAAATTATTAGGAAATCGATTCATTTTCTCATTGCCCTGAGTCCAAGCATGGCGGCAGTGAACCGTTCGGTTACTATGATGCTTCTGACGATAGGGACGCTTTGTTACGCTTATTTGGAAACCCTTAGATTGTCAGGAATGAAGATTGGGCTGATCTCTTCTATTACCGCTATGGCTTCACGGTCAAGAGATCAGGGGCGTTTTGTTATGGGTCCGGTTACCCTGGGAATCGGCGCTTTGCTTGCGCTATTGCTGTATCCCTCGCCGGTAGCGTCTATTGCCATATACGCTTTGGCTTTTGGAGACGGCTTCGCCAGTTTAGTGGGCAAGCTCTTTGGACAAATCCGACCAGTTTTTTTAGGCGGGAAAAGCGTTGAAGGTTCTCTTGCGTGCTTTACAGCGGTCTTGTTTGCGGCTTATCAGGTTTCATACAATTACAAAACCGCCTTGATTGCCGCAATAACCGCTACTATAGTGGAAAGCCTTCCGCTGGAAGACTATGATAATCTAGCTATTCCTATCACCGTTGGGTTTATGGCGGGACTTGCCTTCTAATTAATTATTCACCATTCCGCATAGCCCGCGATTATGTCCCGGAAGAAATAGGCGCTGTCCTTAACAATACGCTTCTGGGTTTCATAATCCACATATACGATGCCGAACCGTTTAGTATAGCCGAAAGCCCATTCAAAATTATCAAGGAAAGACCATGCAAAATAGCCCTTGAGGTTTACCCCTTCTTTAATAAGGCTGGCGCAGACTTCAAGATGATGTTTTAGGTACTCAATTCGTTCCCTATCATGAACTCTCCCATCTGTATCAACCGTGTCTTTATTGGCATACCCATTTTCAGTGATATAAATCGGAAGTCCATTAGATGCTTCATGAACCCATTTCAAAAGGCGTTCAAGTCCTTGAGGAACAATCGTCCAGCCCATATCTGTAGTATCTTGCCATGCAGGGCGTCCACTGTACTTAAAAAGCGCCTTTTTATCCTGTCCTACTGCGGTTTCGGTATAATAATTCACGCCGATAAAATCTATTGGTTCCGCAATAGTTTCTAAATCGCCGCTTTGAATAGGAAAATCCACGCCGAATTCCTTTACCGCTGCGCTTGGGTACTCTTTGCCCAGTATAGGATAGAGAAAAACTTCGCTCTCTACCGCTCTGGCTATAAGGGCAGAGCGCTTATCCGCTTTATTACCTGTTGCGGGGCGAGGCATACTGAGATTCAAGGTGATCCCGATAGGCGCTTTCAAGCCGGTTTTACGATAGGCTTTAACTACCGCACCGTGCCCTAGATTGAGGTGATGGATCGTCTTGACCGTGAGATTGATATTTTTGATCCCCGGGGCGTGGACACCCCAGAGATACCCTAAATAGGCGACGCAGAAAGGTTCATTAATGGTTATCCATTGATCCGCCAGATCCCCTAATTCATTGAAGCAAATTTTAGCGTATTCGGTAAAGGCTTCAACGATAAAACGGTCCGCCCAGCCGCCTTTATCCTGCAAATATTGGGGCATGTCCCAATGATACAAGGTAACGCAGGCTTTGATATCCTTTTTATGAAGTTCTTCACAAAGAGAACGATAATACCGTATCCCTTCCTGATTAACCTTACCATTAGGTTCCGGCAGAATCCTGGACCAGGCAATAGAGAATCGATAACTCTGAAAGCCTAATTCCGACATCAAGGCAATATCCTCAGCGTACCGGTGATACTGATCACAAGCGACCTCACCGGTTTCTCCGGCATATACATTACCCGGTATACGCGCAAAAGTATCCCAGATACTTTCACTGCGTCCCCCTTCATGTCCGGCGCCTTCAACCTGATAACTCGCCGTAGCGGTTCCCCACAAAAAATCCTCAGGAAATTCTAATCGCTGCATACAACATTATCCTTATATATTTTATGGCGTTTAACCAGCAATTTTCCGCATTTTTGAGGATTTTTTTAACAATTCTAAATAAGTCCTCGTGGCGGTAATTGTATCGCCATTCACACTCTTTCAAGTGCATCATATTATACATTACATTATACACGCCTTTTATTTTTTGTCAATAATTCCCCAAAAAATTAAATCCAACGGCGTATAACAGGCATGTTTACGCTGCGCCCGCCTACGGCGGGCTTGGCATACAGCCGGAACGTTATGCGAACAACGTATGTTACCCGGACAAAGCGGCAACAGCCGCGCCAAAAAGAGACGCCTGCTCCACCGGAGTTACCATATAGGCTCGCGGTTTTTTTGAGACCAGCATAGTATGAAGATACGATTCCAGCGCGGTCCGAATCCCTTTGTAAATCATAAAAGTAGTTCCTTCCACAGCAATACGAATAGGCGCAAAAGGATTATTCCAATGAACCCGTTCAGCCGCGGCGGCTACCATTGCCGCGGAAAAGAGTCCTGCCCGCTGGGTAACAATCGAAGCAAGGTACACAAAAGAAGTCAGCGCGGCTTGTTCATCAAGCCCGAAAAGCGAACCAATAAGCCCTTCCCCGGACAGAGGAGTGTGCATAAAGGCGTTTAAGTCCCTGGTTTGTAACGTAGTCCAACAGAGAAATTCGTCGGATTTTTTGAATTTCAGCAGTCCGTCTCGGACAGCCTGCTTGAGAATGTGGAAGGTCAAAGGACCTAAATATGCGCCAGACGTAGTTTTTTCCAGTGTATAAACCCCAGGATTTTTGGTAGTACCATCATATTCCTTATCCAGAGAACCCATATACCGATGACCAAAGGTGCCGGTTTCACAAACCACGATTTGAGGAGTGGTTTCAGATGAAAAGCCTATCTTAGGAATACTGGTTTCTGGATAAGCGGTATTAATGCCTGTTCCCAGAATAAAGCCGATCACAGGACCTCCAGTCACGCCGTACCGATCTGTTCCCTGTAGCTCGCCCCGGGCGGGAATATCCGCAAGTCCTGAAAGCAGGGTCGCCACCGTATCATTCAGCAGCACGATCCGTTCAGGAGGCTTCACATTCCGCCGCTTCAGAGCATCCCTAAGTCCTTGTCCTATAGATTTACCGATCACCTCTGGAGCGTCTACTTCCTTGCTTAAAGCAAGGAGTATTCCATCGGATTTATTAGTCATTTCCATAGGATAAGAAAAGGTAAAACCTATTCCTTCGATATGGGGAGATTTTTCAATAAAAGGAGCGGTTAACCCAGCGATTTGGTCAAAGAACTGTTCCGCATTTACCGGTCCTTTAGTGCCGGGCATGGGAGCCTTTTCCGCGCCTTCGGCTATAGCTTTTCCGCGCTCGTCAAAACGAACCAGCGCGGCCCGGAAGTTAGTTCCCCCTGCATCCAGTGCAATAACGGTTTTTCCCGGAGGCACTTGGGAAACCGGACTGAGATAGGTGGGGATCATAGGAAGACTTGACTGCTGCCCCCGGAGACCGCGCTCCATATCAATAAGCGTATCCTGCACTAAGCCCAGGGGATCAACCCTATCATAGTGAAAGCCGTAATATCGAGCGAATTCAGACAGCGCATTTGGATTAAAAGATGAACTCATGGATTTACCTCATTACATAGTATGCCCAGAAATCGTATATTCCGCAAGATGTATGTTTCGATATCTTCGCATTTTGGCGGAATCCGCCAATTCCCTGAATTACTAGAAATAAAGTTTCTTCATTGTTATAATAGTTTATGGGTCTGAATAAGTCTGTCAATGGTATGCAGCAGCAATTCAACGTATCAGCCGTCAGGCTCGTCTCCCCAGATAAAGGCAATAAGGGCAGACCAGTCTTCGTGGAGGAAGACAATGAAAAGAAATTTGAAATAGTGAAATAGATAATATGGAAAACATATTATTTTTTGTGAGGTCCCATTGTGTAAAAGGTCTGATTCTATTGAAATAAAGGCGGATTTAAACGAAATACATTTTTCTGTATCATTTTCATCTGTTTTTAGCATTGATTATCAAGTTATTCTGACAAGAACAATGGAAACAAAAACAAGTACCTGGATACAATGACTTCTTTTTATGCGCTTATAACGATAAAAGCCTTGACTGAATGTCTATAAATTGGGACAATACTATAATAACTGATTTTATTTGGAGGCATATCATGAGCATCATTGAATATGTGGAAGCCCGTGAAATCCTTGATTCCCGCGGGAATCCCACGGTTGAGGTAGAGGTCGTCCTAGAAGATGGTTCTAAAGGACGGGCGGCGGTTCCTTCCGGCGCTTCTACAGGTGAGCATGAAGCGGTAGAGCTTCGGGACGATGACAAGAGCCGTTACTTGGGAAAAGGGGTTCTCAAGGCGGTGGATAACGTGAATAACGTTATTGCTCCAGAGATCGAGGGACTTGACGCTCTGAACCAAGTTGATATTGATCGGAGTATGATTGAGCTTGATGGGACGGAAAACAAAGGCAAACTGGGGGCGAATGCCATCCTAGGGGTTTCTATGGCGGTGGCTCGGGCTGCGGCGGATTATCTGGAGGCACCCCTTTACAAGTATCTGGGGACCTTCCATTCCAACCTTTTACCGGTACCTATGGCGAATATTATCAATGGCGGTAAACACGCGGACAACAAAATCGATTTCCAAGAGTTCATGGTGATGCCTGTAGGGGCGGAGTCCATCAAAGAAGCGATTCGCTGGACTGCGGAAATCTTTCATAATCTGAAAAAGCTCCTCAAGGATGCAGGAAAGAACACCGCCGTAGGCGACGAAGGCGGTTTTGCTCCAGATATTGGTAATGATGAAGCCTTGGATTTTATCATGAAAGCCATTGAGAAAGCCGGATACAAAGCTGGTGAGCAGATCGCTATTGCCTTAGATTGCGCCAGTTCAGAACTCTTTGACGAAGGCGGCAAACAGGGCTATAAATTCTGGAAATCTAATCCGGGCAAGCTCTTCACCGCAGACGAGATGATCGATATCTACACTAAATGGGTTGCTAAGTATCCTATCATCTCCATTGAAGACCCTCTGGATCAGAACGACTGGGAAGGCTATGTGAAGCTGACTAAAGCCCTGGGTTCTAAGGTTCAGATTGTAGGAGACGATTTCTTTGTCACCAATACCAAACGGCTTGAACGAGGCATCAAAGAAGGGTCGTGTAACTCTATCCTGATCAAGGTAAATCAGATCGGTACAGTTACCGAGACCTATGAAGCGGTTGAAATGGCTAAACGGGCCGGATATACGGCTATCATCTCCCACCGTTCTGGGGAGACTGAAGACAGTTTCATCGCAGACCTTGTGGTTGCTCTGGAAACCGGCCAGATCAAAACTGGTTCTATGAGCCGTACTGACCGGGTTTGTAAGTACAACCAGCTTATCCGGATCGAAGATCAACTCGAAGGGGTTGCGGAATATGCCGGCAAGAAAGCTTTTTACAATTTAAAGAAATAACATATAAGGGGGGAGTTGGAAAACTCACCCCCTTTATTACAAGGAAACATTACTTTTAAATTATAGTACCAGATTGTATAATCCCATTTTTGGGGATCACAATGATACCGTCTATGATATAGTACTGACCATAGTTGCCGTCAGCCCGGTTGAGATCGTCAACTCCAATGCGGCATCCCTCACCAATACAAGCGTTCTTATCAATAATCGCTTTCTTGATAAGGGTTCCCCGCCCAATACCTACATTGGGAACCTTAGCTTCAGCGTTTTGCTGTTTCTTCGCCTCTGATTCATAGTAGTCTGCGCCCATGCAGATAACTCCATTGAGGCTTGCTCCGGATTCGATGATGGTTCTAATGCCGACAATAGAGTTGGCAATAGACGCATTGGTAATAATGCACCCTTCAGAAGCAATAGACTGATTCATATTGCTGAAATTCATCTTTGAAGGGGGCAGATTTCTCATGTGGGTATAGATGGGGCGGCGTTCATCATAGATGTCGAATCGGGGACGCACACTGGTTAATTCCAGATTAGCTTCATAAAAATTTTTTATAGTCCCGATATCTTCCCAATAGCCGTCAAAAATGTAGGCGTTTACCTTTAACTGCTTAATTGCCGCAGGGATTATCTCCTTACCGAAATCAGTCATTTCATTGTTGAGACAATCTTCCATAGCTTTAGCGTTGAAGATATAAATACCCATAGAACCGAGATACTGCTCTTTACTCTTATCTTGCCGTAATTCAGGCGGAACCTTAAAGTCCGAAATATCCTTGGTAGGTCCGGGCTTTTCTAAGAATTCGGTAATGCTGTTAGTCTTATTTGCCTTGAGAATTCCAAGCTGACTTGCGGCTTCCCGAGTTACCGGCGTACAGGCAATCGTAATAGCTGCTCCTGATTCCCTATGTTTTGCCAGAAAATCTCTGAGGTCCATCCGGTAAAGCTGATCCCCAGACAGAATAAGATAGTAATCAGGACTCTGGGTCCTAAAATGGACGAAATTCTTCCGCACCGCATCGGCAGTCCCCTCATACCACCCGGAATGATCAAAGGTCTGTTCCGCCGCAAGGATCTCGGCAAATCCTTTGGAGAAGGAATCAAACACATAAGTCTGAGAAAGGTGCAGGTGAAGCGACGCTGAATTAAATTGTGTTAAAATGTATATCTGCCGTAAATGGGCATTAATACAATTAGAAATGGGAATATCCACCAGTCTGAATTTCCCGCCAAAGGGAACCGCTGGTTTTGCCCGTTCCTGGGTTAAAGGAAACAAACGAGTCCCCTTTCCACCACCTAATACAATAGACAAGACTTCAGCCATACTATGCCTCCTTTGTTAGATTAATTTATGGTGTACACAATCCTGTGAGGGGTCCGCAATTAAAACAAAAGATTCTTGTTTTACCACAGAGAAAACCTCACAAACCATCAGAGGGACACCATTCCGCATAGGTGAACGCTATCACCCTGCCGGATTTAATTAATAATACGAGAGGTTACGGATAATTGTCAAGTATAATTTATACCAATTAACGTTTCAGCCCAAGCTTGCATGGCAATGCCAAACGCAACCGATGCATTAAGAGAACCCTTAGCGCCGTAAATAGGGATGGATACAATACCTAAAGACCCATTAACGGCGGTCAGAGCTTGGGGGCTTACGCCTAGTTCTTCAGAACCAACAATCATAAGCCCTTGTGAAGGAAAGTGAAAATTTCCCAGTTTGGTTCCGCCGGTTTCCAACGCAAACAGAGGACCCTTCAAAGATAGAATCCCCATATCCGATGAAAGCCGTTCCCAAGGGATCGCTGAAACGCATCCTCTGGCGGTCCGTTCCGCTCTGGGATGGCGCGGATCCGCACAGTGCGGGGAAAGAAAAATTTTTTCAACCCCAAAAGATTCAGCGGTACGGAACATAGCCCCTACATTGAAAGGCGCCCGGATATCCTCAAGATAGACGTAGATTCCGGGAAAACAACGCCGCCTGCACGGGTCAAGACTACCGGTACAGTCAATAAAATCCCAGTCCGCCGGAAACTGTCCGATCTCAGAAAGAAGCGCATACCTGACTGTATTCAAAGCCCGGAGCAAACCAGACGGATCAGAGCGGAAGCCTGTTTTCAATATACCATAAGCATCTTGGATGATCCTTACAATATCCGACGAAAAAGCCGTATTTTGTACCGCCAATTCCAAAACGCTTGCAAGATATTCTGATTCTGTTACAGACAAATCCATACCGGACATCAGACGGTATTCAATTTCACCACATACTTTACTAATCTTCCGTAATTTCAGAGAATGGGGAAGTTTTACGAGTTTATAGACAGGTATCATTACCAAAAAAGCGAAACCTCTAAAGATTCCGCTTAGTTACGCTTTATGAAAATTGCAAACCAACGGTTATAAACCAAAAATATCCATGATCCTATCCGCAGTTGCATTAATAATAACATCATTAATATACGATGGATCATTAATCTTTTGTTTCAGTTCCGCAATGCGATCCATACGGACATCAGAAGCGGAAGCCACTACAGCATTCGCCTGATACAGTTCGCTCTTCTCTTTCGCCTCTGCCGAAAGCGTGATGGAATCAGTCTGTACAGTCCGATTTACTTGATTGTTCCATTCAGCATTTTTACTATGCTGAATGAGGTTTATATAGCCTACTTTATCGATCATCATACGCAAATCCTACCTAATTATAAGTGTCGGTATATACCTATATCCAGTTTACACTTTAATCCGCTTTGTTTCCAGATATAAATATAGAAAACTCGCCGATCTGTTCATTTTTTTCCGCAAGAAACGCATATATTTCCGCTGCGGAACCCCGTATGTATTCTTCATGTAGTTTAGTCATTTCTCGTCCTACACAAATATACCGCTCTTTATCAAATTCGACTAAATCTTCTAAAACCTTGAGTATACGAAAAGGGGATTCATATAAAACAAAGGCTGATTTCATATCCAGCAGTTCTTTAAGCCGGGATCTCCGGCGTCCCGGTTTAGGAGATAAAAACCCCTCAAACACTACGCTTTTATCCCTTCCGCCGCAGACGCTCACCAAGGAGGCAAACGCGGAGGCTCCGGGGATAGGGATAACGTGATGTCCGGCTTTCACCACAAGCCGGACCAGCAGGGCCCCAGGATCGCTGATCCCTGGGGTTCCGGCATCACTGGCATAAGCCGCTGTTTTCCCCTGGTGCAAACAGGCAATGACCTTTTCCGCAGTATGCCCTTCGTTTCCGGCTCGGCAGGAAATCATAGACGCCCGAATCCCAAAATGGCTTAACAGTTTCAACGTTCTCCGAGTATCCTCGCAGGCTACCAAATCTACGGTTTTCAAGATTTCCACCGCCCGATAGGTTATGTCCCCAAGATTCCCGATAGGAGTGGCTACCACATATAATATTGCCACTGAATTATCTCTTGCTTTTCTCTAGGTCCTTAGGCTTTTGGGACCCTGGTTTGTCCAGTTTGAACAGCCAATATATTAACACCAAAAATTTATAGTATAAAAAAAGGAATACCCGAAAAAAACGAAAAGGATTTTCAAAACAATAACTTATCCACTCAAGACCATGATCAAAAACATACCGAGTAGGATGCTTTTTTTGTTCCGCAAAGATATCGTAGATATCGCTGCACCACAACCGCAAACCCCGAGGAAGCAGTTTATCATTTCTGGCTATCCAATGCTCCTTCCGGGCGACGCCTTTGCCGACTAATAATAGGGTCGGCGCCGCCTTCCTGATGGCTTCTAAAATAGACCCTTCTTCCTGTTTTTTAAAAAAACCAGCATAACGTCCTACAATATGAAGCCGCGGAAAGGTTTGACGTATATTTTTTTCAGTTTTTTTCAGAACCCGCGGTTTTCCGCCTAAAAGATATACAGATAAACCCCGCTCTTCAAGCGCGGTAAGAAGGCTAATCACAAAATCAAAAGGCATATATCGTACTGCCTGCTTGCCGGTCAAAAACTGAGCGCCTCCTACAAGGCTTTTTGATATAGGAATAACCAGCGAAGCGCTGAGGATAAAAGCGCGGTATTCTTTATTACTCCTAGCCCGCAAGAGATCCCATAAAGAAAGAAGCACAATATTTTTTCCTTCATTAGAGCCTACTAATTCATAAATAATATCAGACACCTGTTCTGGAGGTACAATGTCTATGGGAACCTTCAATAATTGTAACCGTTCTCTTAGTACAAACGTTTCAGGTTGTATTACGGTATCTTCAGCGTCCACGATTCGTTCTCCAAAAGTATAATACGGACCGCCGCCGCCGCATAGAGCGCCGCGGTTTCGGTTCTTAACACGGTCCCTTCTAATACGAGGGGCTTAAATCCTACCGAGAGAAATTGCGCCGCCTCTTCTGAAGAAAAGCCTCCTTCAGGTCCAATGGTTATCCCCACTATGTCAGGGACTCTATTAAGATACCCATGAAAACTTCCCTTTTCAAGAGGGGTTTGATGCAGAAAAATTCCGGTTGCTTGGGAATACCGTCTTGTAAGGGTTTCCCAATGATACAGCGCGGTTTGTACAGTACCGGGAGATCTAATCGAGGTTGCAATTTTTGAGCCGCTTTGCTGACGAGCTTCTTTAATAATCCTAAGCCAGCGATCACGCTTTTCGTCTAAACCATCGATCAGTTTTACCGGCGAATACTCCGACGTAAAGGGAACAATTTCCGTAATACCCCCTTCTACAGCTTGTCTCACAATAAGATCCATTTTTGAGATTTTAGGTAAACCCTGAAAAAGAAGAATCGGCGGCAATTTTGGACTACCTGAACAGTCCTCCTCAAGATTGTGAAAATCCAGACATACCCCCAGAATACAATCCTTCTCAATAGACCGTACCGCTATCTGTACCGCTTCCCCATTAGGCAGGAGGGCTTTAAAAACAGTTCCTACTTTGAATCGCCGGACTCGCGCTAAATAATGATAATCCCTACCGGACAACCGGATCATACCCGTATGATCCGGCGGCTTGGGCAAGATGAATTGTTTCATCTGTCAGCTATCCCCGCCTAAAGGTTTTTTCTAGGTCTTGGGGCTTGTTCCGGTTACCCGACTTACTCCTCAAGATTTCTACTTCCTTTCCGCTCTTTTCTTTTTTCTAAGCGGGTATTTCTACGGTGGTTTCACTCCCGTTGCCAAGAGCAGCGCCGCCAGATCCATAGACGTTACGTTCCCACACCGCGTGGGTAAGTCTATCCGAATTTTTAGTATACAACAAAGCAACCGGCGCGGTCAAGGTGTTGTTACAAAACGTTTTCGGTGCGCCTTATATCCCAGCCCTAAAGATTTTTTCTATAAGGTTTTACAGCGAACCGGATAAACTGCTATAGACCGCCTATGATGCAAGGGGCATATCATCTGCCATATCAGCTTCTTCCTGTAATACTTTCAGGGTCTTTGTACTCTGCATTAATACATTGTAAGTCCCGCCCTGTATAATTTTCATTGCTTCCTGAAGCTGCACATCATATTCCAGATCATATACCGGCGGGGATAAGGCGGTACGATTCTGTTCATTTCTAATCAGCCGGCGCAGCAGTGACAGATCAAGCTGATATTCCCCCTCAAGCTGGCGGGCAAAATTCTGAACTTCCTCATTTGTAGCCTTGGGATTAGCTTGGACAAACCCGGGTATCCGGTTTGCGGTGATGAGGCTCCTGAGTTTTTCCGTATCCCCTTCGGTAAGTTCCGGGAATTTGATCTCCCGATCTGGAGGAATCCCAATCTTATCAATATTTACGTCACTCGGCGTATAATAGCGGGCAATGGTAAGTTTGAATCCTGATTTGTCCAGGGGATATACTTGCTGTACTGATCCCTTCCCAAAAGACTTTTCTCCAACAAGATACGCCCGTCCCCGATCTTTGAGGGCTCCCGCGACAATTTCTGAAGCCGACGCGGAACCGCGGTTGATAAGCACAATAACCGGTATATTAGCGGAAACCAGCGCATTTCGGCGAGCGTTAAAGGTCATATTTTCTTCAGGAATCCGAGATTTTGTGGTTACTACCAGTCCGCCGTCCAAGAACAGATCGCTTATATCCACTGCTGATTGCAGAACGCCGCCGTAATTATTCCGCAGATCCAGAATAAGTCCCTGATAGTTATTGCTTCTAAAATTCGCCACCGCTTCTTTTGCCCTATCTACAGTTCTAGGGGTGAAGGTAAGGAGTTTCAAATACCCTACATTATCTATCATAGCGGATTTAGTAGTAGGCACTTCAATAACCGCTCTGGTGAGGGTAACGGGAAATTCCAGTTTTTCCCCCCGGCGGATGAGGAGTTTAACTTGTCCTCCCGGGACTCCCCGCAGACGGGCAAGCACATCGTCCATGCTTAACGCGTCGGTAGACTCATCGTCTATCTGAATAATCAGGTCTCCCGGATTAATTCCAGCCCGCCAGCCCGGAGTGTCTTCAATAGGAGAAGCCACTTCCACATACGCGGGTTTCCCGTCAGAACGTTCTCCTACAGGCTTAGAAATATAAAGACCTACGCCCCCGAAACTTCCCTGAGTAGTATCTGTCAGATCCATCATATCCTTTTCACTTAAAAACGACGAATGAGGATCCCCCAACGCATTAAGCAAGCCTGTCATAGCCCCTTCATACAAAGTCCTGGGTTCAACCTCATCAACATACCGTTTTTGAATAAAATCAAAGACGTACTGAAGAACCGAAGTATATTGCCGGATATTTTGAGTCTTTGTTTGATCTCTGCCTTGAGCTTCCGCTCGCGGTACCGACGCAAGGGTAAAAACAACACATAATATCAGTGTAGCCCCTACCCAAATCAAAGATAAGGGGATTTTTTCTTTAAGTTTCTTAGGAGAAACTTGAACTGTTGATTCTTCCATTGAAAAGCGGGTAAGTCCCGACCTCCCTGTGATAAAATAAAAACACAGAAAAAGAGTACATAATCATTACCGCATTGTCAAGTATGTATTCTTATACCAAGGACGAGATTTAATCAAAAAGAGAGGGACCGGTTGTTTTGTCAGATAAAACTCTTCGCCGGTTTCGCGGACCAAAGTGTATGCCGATTTGTCCGTTGAATAACTGCTTCCAGGTATGGATCAAATGCAGGGCTTCCAAGGGAGTAATGCGATCCGGATCAATCTTCAGCAGATCCTCCATAAATTGGCTGAATTTGACCCGTTCAAGCCATTCGTGAGATGATTCCATGCCGGGACCGCTTTGATTTGAAACCGCTTCAGACGCAGTTTCAATCGGCAGCGCTTCTCTGAGAACTTTGCCGCTTTCCTCAAGGCGTTCCATAATACGGCTTGCCCGGTGCAAGACCCGCTCGCTCAACCCCGCAAGCCGAGCCACATGCAGTCCATAAGATTCCGCCGCAGGACCCTCCCGGAGTTTACGCAAAAAGATAATCTCTCCGTGTTGATCCAGTACTTCCATAGAACGATTAGCCATCCGGGGATGATTTATCAGCGCAAGTTCATGGAAATGCGTAGCAAAGAGGGTTCTGCACTGGATGCAATCCAAGAGTTCCTCGCTCACCGCCCAGGCAATCGCAAGACCGTCATTGGTTCCGGTTCCGCGCCCTACCTCGTCCATAATAACCAAGCTCTTATTAGTAGCGGTATGCAGAATATACGCGGTTTCGTTCATCTCTACAAGAAACGTTGATTCCCCTCGGGCAAGATTATCCGAAGCCCCTACCCGACAGTAAATCCGGTCTGCCGTGCCGATAGCCGCTTCTCGGGCGGGAACAAAACTTCCCATTTGGGCCATAATAGTAATAAGCGCTGTCTGCCGCAGATAAGTTGACTTGCCGGCCATATTTGGTCCGGTAATCAGCGCAAAAGATACGCCGCCGCCGTCTAACCGAGTGTCATTCGGGATAAATTCTCCGCTGGGCAGATGCGCCTCAACCACTGGATGCCGTCCTTCGATAATGGCAAGCCGATTCTGATCGTCTACAATCGGGCGCACCCACCCTCGGATAATCGCGGCCCGGGCTAATGATTGGGCTACGTCAAGTTCCGCAATTCGTCGTCCTGCGGCGGTGAGTTCAGGGAGCAGTTTTTTGGCTTTATCCCGTAATTCCAGAAAAAGCTGCTTTTCAAGGTCTATGACTTTCTCCATAGCGCTGTTGATATCCGATTCTAACTGGGCTAATTGATCTGTAGAAAACCGTTCTCCTCCAGCAGTACCCTGCCGACGGATAAAACGGGACGGCACCTTTGATAAATGCGCGCTGGTTACTTCAAAATAATACCCGATAAGCCGATTATATTTGATTTTAAGGCTGGTAATGCCTGTAGCCCCTCGTTCTTCATCAAGATATTTTTCTAAAAGCCGATGTCCGTCTTGTTTAAGCTGCTTAAAACTGTCTAATTGCTCATTATACCCTTCCCGAATGAGATTTCCTTCATTGATTACAATCGCGGGATCCTCGCATATACCCTGGGTCAGCAGCTCTTTGAGTTCCAGGAGCTTCGTAAAGCTGTCAGTATTCGGCATGGCGGCGTCTTCAGATTCAAAATTGACTGAAAGTTCTCTGGTAAGGTCTTCAATATCTACAAATAAACTCAGCGCATTTTTGACGGCAAGCATATCCTTCCCATGAGCCCTATCCATAGCAAGCCGGGAATTGAGGCGCTCCAGATCAGGAGTTCTCCCCAATAATTCTCTGAAGACCCCAAGCCCTCCCGGATCAGAAAAAACAATCTCTACCAAGTCCAGTCTTTTATTGATCATATTCAGATTCCGTAGAGGATGGAGCAAACGCCGTTTCAGGAGCCGCCGTCCCATAGAGGTTCTGGTCTCATCCAGCACTTCCATGAGAGAAAAATGATTGTCTCCGTCCCGAATATTCTTGATGAGTTCTAAATTACGCAGGGTTGATTCATCAATACCTACATATTCGCTTTCCCAGTATACCTGAATAGATCGGACATGCGGGATAAGGGTTTTGGCGGTATTGTCTAAATAGTCAAGAATAACTCCGGCAGCTAAGATTTCCGGCATACTTTCCTGTAGTCCAAAGCCTTTCAGGTTCGAGGTTCCAAACTGTTTTTCCAGCCGCTTCCGGCTTCGGTCTAGGTCAAAAAGCCAATCCCCCCAGCAGTTCACCACCAGTCCTGGTCTGGCAAGAGCCGCGTCAATATCGGGATAATTCGTTAAGAGGGATTCCTGAACTATTATTTCTTTTATTTGCAGCCGTTCAAGTTCTTGGCGCAACTGTTCCGGTCCTTCTTCAAAGGAAAAAGAAGTAGTGTGAAAATCTCCGGCGGATAAATCAATATACGCAAAAGAAAATTTACTTTCAACAAGCCCAAGTCCTGCAAGATAATTGGAAGCTCCCTTATCCAGCAAGTCTTCGTCTATAATGGTTCCGGGAGTGATAACTTCCACTACTTCCCGGTCCATAGGACCCTTTTTGTTTGGTCCGGAGATTTGTTCGCAGATGGCTATCTTTTTACCTAATTTTAACAAACGGGCAATATAGGTTCGGGCGGCGTGGTAAGGGATTCCGCACATAGGAAGACCATTGCGTTTTGTGAGGGTGAGATGAAGCAGTTGGGAAATTTCTATCGCATCCTCCGCAAACATTTCATAGAAATCACCAAGACGAAAAAACAATACTTCTCCTTGATGATTCCGTTTTATCCGCTTATACTGATCCATCATGGTTCCTGAGTCGCTGGGAATAATAACACCTCCTTAACTAAAAGACCGACAATTATCGGTTTGCTTTTAAGCGCAGGTTTTGAATAAGTTTATCCGTAATATCTACAGTAGGACTATACCAGAGTATATCATTTTCTTTCAAGTTCAAGACCATGCTGTATCCTTCGCTTTCAGCGATAAAACGGATTTCATCGTATACTTGAGATCTAAATGTATCTGATTGGGCGAGTTTCGCTCTTCGATCTTCTAATTCAGCGGTTTTAACTCGATAATACTCTTTGAGATATTCTGAGGCTCGGTATATATCATTTTCCAGCCGCGTAACTTGGAGTCGATCCCCTCGAGATTCCGCATCGAACCGGTTGTTTTGCAATACCTGAATTTCTCTGGTCATTCGATCGATTTCCGCCTGAACCCGAGCGCTTTGCTCTTCAAAATCCCGGACCGCCCGAGATTCTCTGAAAAACGCAAGATAGACCTTAGACAAATCTACCGCCGCAAAACGGGTAAGCTGCTGGGCTTCCGCGTACACTCCTAATCCGGTCAGATAAACTAATGCCAGCAGTATTTTTATGCCTTTCATAATCATAGTTCTCGCTTTGTTCCTCCTTGTTTAATACGTCGCCAAGGTAAAAGAAAACACCAAATCAAGTACATTCCCCAGATTGCCTCCCTGCCATTCAACCGCGCCGTCTACCACCTTGAACCGTTTCGCAAGGGCTAACCGAATGGGAAATTGGGGTATCATAATCCGTAAGCCTCCGCCTAAACTAAACCGCATATTCTCGATTGAAAGAGCCGTAAACAGATCACGAGGCGTATCCTTTACCGCGGCGGCGTCAAAAAAGAAATCCCATCCGAGAATACCCGGTACCAAAGGTATTCTAAGTTCCGCCCAGCTTTCCAGCATGGCGAATCCCTTATTGTAATACTCACTGGTCCAGCCTCGTCCTATAAACATCCCGTCTATCGCAAGCTGATTTACCCTTTCAATCTGGGGCGCATCCTTACCGGGCTGGGGCAATATAAAGGAAAGCCCTCCATGAAGTCCAAAGATAAATTTCAAATTATAGGTTTCAGTAATCGGCAAAGTCAGAAAGTTATAAAAAAATTCAGCCTTTGTATCGCTTCTCACATAATGTTCCAATTCCACAGGCAGGATGCCGTAGTATCCAAACCGCTGAATCCCATAATACCCATTAGAAGGATCATAGTAAAGATCCCGTTTATCCAAATATACGCTGGTAGAGATTGAATTTGCCGGGGTCCACTTATTGTTCCGATTCCGGATGGCTGGATCAAAAGCCCGATAGAGATTCTCATCATAGGTATTTAAAATCAGCCCTACCCGGACGCCGCCGCCTACTCCCAAGGCTCCTATGGGAGTGGCGAAACGGTATCCTGTAGAAGCTCCCAAAGAAAGCCTCCATTGTTCATATTTCATTAAAAACTCATTCGGCGGAATCTTATTGGCATTAGCATATTCGTCATACGAGTTGAATCCGTCCGGGTACGCATAGGTTTCATCGCCGTTGAAATAAGGAGGACTGTTATTCATTGCCCCATATCGTTCACTCCGCTGGACCGTAAAATCAAAGCCTGCCGACAGGGGAAGTCCAAAAATCCACCGATGCGTATACTCTACCGTAGCGCTTTGGGTGTTCAGCGCAAGATTGAGGTCTGCTCCTAGAGTATTTCCATACCCAAGAAAATTACGATCCGTCCATTTAAACATAAGGGATACCGGCAACTGCCCCGGTTCAGTAGTTCCTGAAAAGGTAAGTCCTGCCTGAATATCTGTAGTAGGCTGTTCTTCAACGGTAAACGTCAAATCCATGAGACTGTCGGTACTGCCCTCCGGGGTATCTATAGAGACTCCGGTAAAATACTGGAGGTTCATCAAGTTCTGCCAGCCTTCCATAACTTTGGCTTTAGAAAAAACATCGCCGCTCTCCAGGGGAATCTCTCTCAAAATAACATGATTCTTGGTTTTTTTATTGCCTATAACAATAATGTTTTCAATATGCGCCCGGCCTCGTTCAATAATCGGGATCGTATAGCTGACAATCCCTTTTTCAGAATCTTTATTTTCAGTTCTGCCTATACCATTAAAAATGTAGCCGTTTTCATAATACTGATCCGCTACCCGCTGCAAATCCATCTCTATTCTGCGGGCGTTGGCGGTTTCTCCAACCTTGGAAGTGATCAATTTAGATAATTCTTCAGAAGAAAAAAGGGTGTTTCCCTCAAACGCAACCCCTCCAAAAACATACTGTTTCCCTTCATATATTTTGAAGGTTATCGTCATGTTATTGTTGCCTTTTTCATCTTTTTCGATGTTTCGCACCACATCCGTAAGCTCCGCATCCAGATAACCCCTATCCCGATAGTATTGCAGAAGGGTTTGCTGATCAGCAATAAGTTTGTCTTCTTGAAAAGCCCCGTCGTTTAAAAAGCCCTTGGGCTTTAACGAAAGCTGGGACCTAAGGGTTCTGGTTGAAAATACCGAATTCCCTTCAAAGTTAAAAGTTTTTATAGCTATTTTTTCCCCTTCTTGGATGAAAAAAGTAACGTACATCGTGTTGTCCGGGGCGGTCTCGAATTGGGACGTAACTTTAATATCAGGATACCCCTTTTCAAGATATTTATTGACAAGAGCGGTCTCGTCTACCCGGAGCTTCATATATGTGGCTACATCGTTTACTTTCAGCGAAATCGTTTCCATTAATTCCCGCCGCCGCAAATGGCTGTTCCCTGAAAAAGTGATCCGCGATACAATAGGACGCTCTTTAACGGTAAATCTGATAATAACCTCAGTGCCTCGGTTTAACGCATCTCCCGGCACCGCGCTGGGGGTAATTTCATCAAAATACTCAAGCGTATAGAGCCGTCCCTGTAAATCCCAAAATACATCGTCATTAAATAACCGCCCCCGGTAGGTCTCTACCACCGCTTCCAATTCAGCGGCGTCTACATGCTTGAGACCTATAAACTGAATGTCTTTGATTGGTTTTCCCTGATACCATTCACCGGATTCCTGAGTGAATCCTGAAGAAACTACCACCACCAGCAATCCGAGCGCCACACATACCCGCATATCTACTCCTACTTCCTTTTATATTGTTACGGACGAAGAAACATATCAGACCAACTTGACCTTCTTCGGATCGCAGAAAATGAAACCTCTTTGACAAATGGATTTTCAAAGAGAAACGCTACACGCACCTGCATATCAAAAAGCGGACTCCGTAATTCTATACCGATATCTGTTTCTATGACCATACCGCTCTGAAAGTTTAATCTTTGAGCGTCCGCCCTATTTTCAGGATACTGCAAAGACAGCATACCCTGAAAGAACATAATCGGCGTTATATATTTACCTATAAAAACACTTGTATTATCAAAATAGTTACCTATCCCTTGTGTGTCAATCGTGTCGTCTTGAAAACGTCTGACGGTTTGGTACACAAAGTTCTGAATAAACTGGGTACGAAAACTCAGCATATCCAAGAAAGGCAAGCCCTTCCGAATAAACCGATTAAGCATTCTGCTGAAATAAGGAGTTGCGAGATCAATACCGGAACCAATAAGCGCAAACTGATCAGACAAACCGCTCCCTTCCGGCATGGAGCCGGTCATGCCCTGACCTAAAAGCGCGATAATCTCCATCTGGGAGAGCGGAGGCGTTGACTCAAAACGGGCGGTAAAAGATTGGAGCGGCGCGTTATCAATGATCATAGCGATAGTTACGGAACCGTTGCTGATTTGATCTCGAACTTCCGCCCGTACTGACAGCCGGGGGTCAAAGCGGTTCTGGTTTTCATTAAACGAGAGCATTCCCTGACGAATATAAAAATTCCGTTCAAAATAAATGATTTCTCCACTCCGTAAATTCACATCTCCAACAATAGAGTACAGATGACTGAGGGTGTCGCTGAAAAGGTGAATACTGTTTCCCATTTCTATTGAAGCCTGTATAATAGGCCACTCCCCATTAGGCCACATGAATTCAAGTTTGCGTCCCGCTCTGACGGTCATATCTACAACAAACGAAATAGGCAACGTCTGTTCGATCATCTGATTCTGCTTCATTGCCTCTAGTTCCTCAAGGTTCATCGTTATCTCTGTATCGTCAGCAGTCAAATCACCAGCGACGGTAAAGACTTTATCCGCCATAGACAAGGTTAAAGTTCCCGAAGCCATACCGGAAGCGATAATTCCCTGAATATCAAACCCGACGGGAACAGCCCTTTCCCGGGAAACCGTGATATCCAAGTTAAATGTGTCGGGAATCCATCGGTCAAATCTGAATTTTCCCTCGACTACACCCTCCCCAAGCCCCACTGACGCGGGAATAGGTCCGAAAGTCATCTCATTCCCTTCAAATTCTATGGTAACCGGAATGGGTCTCACCTCTCTGGTTAGAAACTGAGGCACCCCCAAACGCACACTGTTGCCTTCGGCAATTCCAAAGAATTCCGGATCCCCTAAAGGACCGACGATCTGTATGGAGGCGTTGACAAAACCGCTTGAAATATCAATAACCTCCTTGACCCCAGAAGGAATAAAACGCCATAGTCCAGAGAGATCAATATACAAATCTTGAGCCTGAGCATCAATAGTGCTGTCTCTCAGGTCAATGTTGCCGATTAAGGTTCCCCGGATAGGCGAAGGATATGAGAAACCCGCATAAAAATCGCCGGTATCGGCTATCTGAAAACGGAGCATATCCTCAGGTCCTCCTGAAAGGGATACAAGCGATTGGGTTCGGGAAAAAATAAAATCAAAAGATTCTTTCATGCGGATAGTATTAAACTGCGCCTCAGTTACGTTGAGAACCCCTTCAAAAGAATTAATCGCTTCCGCCAGATCAAACCATGACCCTATAGGCTTAAACGTAAGCCCCATAGAAAAAGAAGCGTCTCCGTCTCCGTTGACCGTGTGCATTTGGAGTCGAGCCGCCGCGTCTCCCCGGCTTTTAAGCCGATCTACCTCTAAATAAGGCACATCTAGTTGGATATCCCCATAGTTCAGGGTTGCGCTGTCCACTTTTAAGGCTTTGGTATCAAGAGAAATGTTGCCTCTGGCGTAGATCTCGGTGTTTGAAACCCGGGCGGAAAGAGACCTAAGATTCAGACGTCCTGAAAAAGACGTTTGGGAATCCCAGACAAGGTCCAATTCCCCTGAAACAGCGGCGTTAAAAGAGTTTTCGATAAATCTCCCAAGCTGCATATCCGCGCCGGATAGTTTCAGCGCAAGCCCTTTGTTCCTAAACCTGCCGGTAAGATCATACCATTCGGTTTTAGATTCGTTATTCAGTTTAATATTCCCTGTTATAGAAGAAAAATTCGTATCCCAAGACAATCCTACAATCCCATGCAGGGGACCCCGTCCATCGTCAAACAAAAGGTCCCGCAATGCGGCGCCTTCTTGAGTAGCCCTCCCTGAAAGCCGCAGGATTGTTCCCTGAGCGTCGGCTGAAAAGGTGGTGAATAAATCCGCCAGTTCAAATTTATCCAATTCAAAGGTCCATGATTCCGGGGATTCATACCGCAGAGAACTCTTCAGAGTGAACCGTCCGGTCTGTCCCCGATACGCTATGGGAACGTTTTCGGTCTCAAAATAGCCTGAATATCCTCCCTCGTCCGCGGCGGTTAGGTACATCCGAATCCCATAGAGCCCCTGAATACTGATGGAATTCCGATCTAAGATAGTTCCCTCCAGCATATACGGCTTATCCAGATAGGTAGCGTCTATAGAAAAGGAAATAGTCTGCAAATCAGCAAATTCCGCTTTAGCGTTCACCGTAATATCTGATTCATCCCATTTGACCCGCCCTTGAGCAATCTGAACATACCGGTCCGAACCGGATATGGTCCCGGACACAAGGTTATACTGATTTTGATATCGAACCGCAAAATCCGGGGCGTGATACGAAATATGCTTAAAATCAGTAGCCACATAGATATTGGTGCTTACCGTGAGGTACTGAAGCGGATTGAGCCATCTCGGAGCCCCGCCGGACAGAACAGGCAGGCTCTTAAAAGGACGGATTAGGGTCATCAGATCCGGTATTTCCAGATTATCGAGGGCAACGTTCATCTCCGCATACTGAGAATCGCTGTAATCAAAGAAGCCTTCCAATAATATGCCTCTGGAGACGGTTTTCTTAGGGGATACAGATTCAGATGCGGATTCTAGGATTTTGGAGTATACAAGCGCCGCGTCAAAGGTTAGTCCGCGCTCCGCGAGAGATACTGAGCCCCGTAAGCCTGAGAAAGACAGTTCTCCAATAACAGGCTTTCCCTGAAACACAATCGTATTATCCTGAGAAACAATCGAAATTATAGCGTTAATCCTATCGGACCCTGAAAAACTTATGTCTGAAATCGAAAGGGTCCCCTGAGGCGCAATCGGATCAAACCCCAATTCCCCGCGATACCGGATGCTCCCCTGATAAAATTGAACCCCCAGATTATCAAAAGCGATTCCCTTTGGATCCCCGATTCCGTCTATGACAAACGAAGCTCCTCCTTGGAGGGGTATAGACTTTGGAAGTCCTCCATACAGATACACCGTGTAGGTAAAGTCCTGATTACGCTTTTTCTCAAAGGAAACAGACCCAGAGGTTCTGAAAGACAGCCATTGATTTAAGGCATCCCAAGGTCCCGCAAAGGTTACGCTGTCTTTTGGCGAGAATCCTTCGCATTTGAAGATTCCAGTCAGCTCGTCCGCGGTCATGTCATAGTCTACTGAAAGATCAAACGCCGCATGATCATTTATCTTTTTCAGTCCCAGTTTATTATCCGCCAAGGTAAGATTTATGGTAATAGGCTGAAGCCGGAATAATGCATCCTCAAAAGACTGGACTGTCAGATTTGCGGCGCCGTTTTGAAGGTTTGCGCCGCATTCCCCAGAGAGCTGAACCGCCAGATGAGGGTTCAGAGGTTCGTTTAAAAGGTCTGGAACGGTAAATTCAAGATTTCCTTTGCCCTGAAACCGGATCCGATTCTGCCGCAAAGAAGCGTCAACCATAAATCCTTCCAGTTTGCATTGGTTTTCCAGTCCATTGATAGCGGCTTCTCCATTTCTTACCCAGAGCAGAACGTTTTCCGGCAGCAATTCGCTTATTATGCGCGTAATCGACAGGGCATCCTCAGGTAAAATCTTTTGAGGCGCTGTTGAAAACAGTTCAAATAAATCCGCGTCCCGCTCTCTATCAAGCGCGACAACCGGTCTATTTATTCGGACAACCTTGAGAGATTCCAAAACCCTGCCTTGGATAAGGGTAAAAAGCCTATAAGAAATCCTGATATTTGCAATAGTCATTACTGGTACGCCGTCGTCTCCCTGAATTTGGATGTTTCGTATATCCAAGGTCCCAAAGATAGAAGGTCCAATAGAAGCGTATGTTATGGTTCGTTTGAGAAAATTTTCAATTCGGCTGATAAGACTATCCCGAAGTTCCAGCATACGAGCTTCCATTGACTTTTGTACAGGGCGCAGCACAATAGTAGTTCCTATAACCAGAATAACAAAAATGAAAATTTGGCTACTAATACGAAAAATATGGTAAAAATCTGTTTTCTTATGTTTACCTGCTTTTTTTTCCGCAATTCCCGTTACCAGCATATATTCTAAGTATCCTACTAAATTATCTTATTTATCACAACCGATAACCCCTAGCGAATACAAAATATTACATAAATAAATACCATCTTTTCACCCCTGCTTACATACTCTGGGCTTAACTCAACGTGCTGTACAGACGGTTCTTTCCGGGACCGGGAATCCTGAGCATAATTAGAAAAAATTCCCCCCTGAATCGGTAAAAGGCTTTCCATAAATATACTCATAGAGAAAACGGATATCTTCCGGGACCACATCTAAAAAGTGGCACCCGTAAAAAGTCATATTTTTTTCTTCATACTTCCGCAAAACCTTTGTTTTTATATTGATAGTACGTTTAGGGGTGACCAATTTTACTATTATTTCAGTATCCAAAAGGAGCATATCTGAAATATAAGATTTGGGATAGGAAAAACGGATTCCGCCGGCGCTTATATCAACGCCTTGAGCGGAAACAAACTTATCTTTGAGACTGAAAGCGTCAAAATACTGTTTTTCCTGTAGAGACCCAACCAAAGTATCCGCATATTGGTATATTGTCTCCACTGTCGTAAAGGCTAAAGGGACGTTGTCTTCTTTTGTTATCCAAAAATGAATATATCCGATAACGTATTCCTTAAAACCCAGAGGAACCCAGGTTTCCGCCAGAATACGCTTGCTCTGTTTTGCCTTGATGAACTGTTCTAGGGCTGCGTCAAAATTAGAGGATAGAATTCCTATGCCCTCCAGATACTGGAGGAACAGTTCTTTGGTTATCACTCTTTTTTGTATGTCCGGATCCGTTTCAGGCAAACCCTCGGTTATCGAAGGCAAAAAAAGAGCTTTTCCTGTTTTGATCAGTATCTGTTCTTCAAGATTTACCGGTTTCGCTTCTTTAAATAAAATCAATTTATGTTCAGCCTCGGATTCTTTGACCCAGGAAGAAAATTTTGCGACAATATCATTAAATTGGGTAAGGTCTATATCAGGCAGCAATTCAGGAGGCGCCGGCTTTGTATGTTCTTTTGAGGGGGAGAAGGGCAAAAAATAGCGCTCCCCGGTAAAGGAAAACCGCAGCCGCATATCCGTAGGAAAATGCACCCGCGGATAGGCTCTGTCAAGGTTCTTATACAGTAAATCAGGAAAAGTCGTGACAAGACAGTCATTGGTAATGCTGCTGACTTCAACCACAAAGACCACTACGACTCCCTTATAATCAGCGGTAAGATCGATCCTGTTTCCCGAGGTTAATCCCAGTATGGACTGATTCGACTTAAAAGACATTTCATTTTTATCAAGTTTTTCTATCTGCAGCGTATAAACCGCTCGATTATACCGGCAGATAATAGCGACCTGTTCATTATAGAGCGATTTAAGCAGGAATTCTTTTTCTACACCCTGTACCATTGTTGACATAACAAATCCTTGTTTTTTTATAGTTTAGTGTAGGATGTATTTTTTTGTCAATAAAAAACTCCCCAAGCCGTAGCAAACGCATATTCCCTTGCAGGGGATATAAAAAATCCGCAGATTAACACAAAACCAGTATCGGAATCGCCGGTTCGGTAAGTTCCAGGACTGCCGGAAAATCCTTTGGACCTAAGTCCAGCGTCTCGCCGTCCATTTGGGCAAGGATTGGATATTCAGCCTCCACCTCGATCCGATGAGCGTTAAACATAATTGATTCAGGCGCGGCGCTGTGAGCGCCGGTATTACAAAGCTCTTTTAACGTGAGTTTACGCAAAAGAGACATCTGTTTGAGGGCGCATACGTTTCGTTCATCCGGCAGAATCCGCTTGTGAGAACCGTAGGTTCTGTGTCCGCTCACACCCATAGCCAAAAGCAAAAGCGTTTCCCTAAAAGATTTAACCGGATTTCCCGCTTCGTCAAAGGCTTGAACCCTTATGGGACCCACCTGATAGAGCCGATCATAGAACAGGGCCCCAATATCTACCCATAATTTATAAGAATCCCCCGGAAGATTGCCTTTCATCTTGTTGGTCATGTGGGTAACAAACGCATCAATTCCTACTGAAAGAATGTTGAACGCATAAAAACGCCCTTTTCCAGCCGCGGTAGTAAGCCGCAACGCTCTGGACAGCACCACCTTTGAAGGGCGGATCAGCAGATCCAGGGCGGCATCCAATTCCCAAGCGTCAGCGCCGTCATTGCCGGTTCCCAAGGGAAGCCTGAGAACCCCGCACTGGGAGCGGCTCTCAGGAGTCCCGGCGTACAGGGCGTTGAGGATCTCCCGGCTTGTGCCGTCGCCGCCGGCGGCGATGATAAGGTAAAACGCCTCCCCCTTCTGAGGGGTCTCAGATAAAGCGTCCAAAAAATCTTTCACCTCTTTTCCCGCGTGTCCCCGTCCTTTGGTGAGCACCACTCCTTGTTCGCCGGCGAATCCGCAGGGACCCGCGTCTCCCAGGGGATTAGTTCTTGCTTTTACCAGAGCCTTGTTCAAAGCGCTGCGATGCCGGTTCCACCGAGAAGGAATCGTAAATCCTCCGGCTTTAGGATTTACGATAATAAACCACCGCAAAGGACGGTCTTGAGCCGTCGAGGAATGAACGCTGATTTCCGCGAGAGTTGCGACAAATGTTTTGATACGATCCTCAATACCCATAGCCTTAACAACCTTTCAGAGAACCCCTAAATGATTTTTAATAAGTTCCAGCTTGAGATTCCGCAGCCTCTCGGTAATCGAAACCTTGTAGACATGAGGGTTGAGGAACCGCTTGTAACTGTTGTCAAACGATTCAAGCCCTGTCTGTACCAGACGGCGGCTCGCTTCCAACGAAGGAATCGATCTGAGGAGCCGTCCTTTTTCCACCCAAGGCTTGAGCATAGGCTCAACGCTTCCATTAAGGACATGATAAAAATGGCGGTAATCCGCCGCAGGATGCCAAAACGTATAGGCTTTTCCTTTTTCAATCAAATCCGGCTGGGACGGATCCTCTAAACTAAGGGCGTCCGCCACAGTCATGCCTTGAATATCCTTGATCCGCCACACTTGTTTAACCCCGGGATTGGTGGTTTTGTCTGGATTGTCAGAACATTTCATAGTCGGCGTCAAAGGTCCGCCGCCGCCGCCGTCTCGGGCCGTAAGTTTATACACTCCGGTAAAAGCGGCGTCAGTTCCGCCGGTAACCATCTGGGTGCCTACGCCCCAGCTGTTGACCGGCGCGCCCGCGTCAGTAAGGGCTTGGATGATAGATTCGTCTAAATCATTGGACACTGAAATTGTCGCCTTAGTAAGTCCCGCGGCGTCCAAAAGTTTCCGCACTTCCACAGAAAGATAGTGAATATCCCCGGAATCAAGGCGGACCCCGAAATTTCTTCCTTGAGCGGTCAAGCGTTTTCCAACGCTGATAGCCTTTGGAGCGCCGCTTTTTAAGGTGTCATAGGTGTCAATGAGAAAAACCGGATGTTCAGGATAAATATCCGCATAGGCTTGAAAAGCCTCTTCCTCGCTGGAGTGAGCCATGATCCAAGAATGAGCCATAGTTCCCATAACCGGAATCCCGAATTCTTTGCCTGCAAGCACATTGGAAGTTCCCGCGGCGCCGCCTATGAAAGCCGCTCTGGAAGCGGACATGGCGCCGTCCGGTCCTTGAGCCCGGCGCAGTCCGAATTCCAGGATCGCCCCTTTATCAGCCGCAAGCCATACTCTGGCGGTTTTAGTAGCGATAAGGCTTTGAAAATTAATCGTATTCAGGATCAGCCCTTCGATGATTTGACATTCAATGAGTCCTCCTTCAAGCCGAATCAGCACTTCTTGAGGAAAGACCACAGTTCCCTCGTCCATTGCCCACATCGAGCCGGTAAAGCGGAAATTTTCAAGGTCCTTGAGAAAAGGCGCTTCAAAAAGTCCAAGGGATCTGAGGTAATCAATATCGTCTTGGGAAAAAGAAAGGTTTTGGAGCTTATCCAAAAGAGTTCCTAATCCGGCGAATATGGAAAATCCTCCGTTAAAAGGCTGGCGGCGGAAAAACATTTCAAATACGGTCTGCCGGTTCATGGCTTTTTTCCAATACCCCTGAGCCATAGTAAGGGAATAAAAGTCAGTAAATAAGCCTGAAGTATAGGCGGAGCTCATAGGAAATCTCCTGAATCCTTGAGATTTACGCCGGCGGACTTCATTGAGTCAAGGGCTTTTTCAACAGACCCTGGGGGATACCCGACGCCCTGAACCGCGTCGGTCAGCACAATAGTTTTGTATCCAAGGCTGATCGCATCTAAGGCGCTGTAATACACGCAGTAATCCGTTGCCAAACCTCCCAAAAAAACCGCGTTAATCCCCAGACCTTTTAAAAAACCGTCAAGTCCTGTAGGGGTCTGCCGGTCATTTTCAAAAAAAGCGGAATACGAATCCAAGTCCCGGCGGAATCCTTTACGAAGTATGCTGTGAACCGGTCCGAGATTGAGCAGGTCATGAAAATCAGCGCCTCTGGTACGCTGGATACAATGAGGATTCCAGAGAACCTGCCCTTTTACAGCAGGCAAATCTACGATATCTCCGGCTTTCTTTTCAGGGTGGGCTGAAGCAAAAGACACATGATCCGGCGGATGCCAATCAGCGGTGGCGATCACGGCTGCGCCCTTATCGGCGAAGACTTGGGCGAACCGGTTGAGGGGCTCAATAACCTTATCTCCATCGGCAACCGCCAGGGCCCCGGCGGGCAGTTTTTCTCCGGAACAAGCTGTATAGGCAGGACAAAAATCATTCTGTATATCTATGATTATGAGGGCGGCTGTAATACCGTCAAACTTCATATAAGCCTCCTCTTATGACTTTACCACATTTCGGGAGTTCTTGTCATGGGTTAGCCGGACAGAGTCCCCCGGATTACACGGATTTTCACAGATTAATCAATGATAGAAACGAAAAATCCGTGTAATCCGTGTAATCCGTGGACCTTTAAAAAAACGATTAATAACTGTACTACGTTATTCTGGATAGAGAATAACGTATACTCTATCCAGAATAACTTTTTTTTAATTCAGAATATGGTATTCTGAATCCAGACCGGCTTTTTTTCTATTCAGAACAACCTATACTCTATCCAGAATGATTCATGCTCTATTCAGAATACTCTATACTCTATTCAGAACAACCTATGCTCTATCCAGAATGATTCATACTCTATCGAAACCGCCGTAAAACCTTATAGAAAAAACCCTTTAGGGCTGGGGATATACGGCGGCACAGCGGAAAAAGATAGGTTGAAAACCCCTTTGACATTTAGGCAAAGACTGGGTGATAATGAGAAAGTT
>JAITHD010000214.1 GCA_031280155.1 Treponema sp.
CTGTTTTGGACTATCTTGAAACCCTTGAAAACGACAGCCGCCGTATTGAAGCCTGCCATAACATCATCAAGATATGCAAACACATCGCGGCTGAATTGCAGAGCAAGAGCGCCTAAGATTTTAGATGGGGAAGTCTTACTTTAACGATACTGCCAGGGGGATAACAGCTTGGTTTTCGCAAAAACTCCCTTTAGAGAGCTTTACGGTGGTTCCAAATCCCCCAGGGTATTTTAGAGCAGCTAATATCCGTAACCGTCCGCACTTCCCGCTGTTCCACCAGCCTGTGCTTCCCGTTCCTCAACTGTTTCCCACAGGTCCTCCGGCGGTTCCTGAATTTCGCCGGTCTCAAGTCCTTCGAAATACTCCCGGATGTCCTGACGCTTTTGTCCTATTTGAAAAATCACAGCTTGCGTAAACATACTATTTAAAGTAAAATAAAGTTTAACCTACTCGTATGAACAATAAACCTTATATAGTCGCCTGCGAAACCCTCAAGCCTGAACTCACAGCGGTTACGGAAATCCGGCAATGCCGGTATCCTATAACATGGATAGCCTCCGGGAAACATAGCCGAACCGATGCATTACAGAGATGCATACAAGAAGCGATAGATGCGGTTCCAGAGACGTATACAACGATTCTACTGGCCTTTGGATTTTGCGGAAACGCTTTAGCCGACGTTGCCTCTCGGAATAAAACCCTAGTATTTCCAAAAGCTGCGGATTGTATTCCCCTATTTATCGGTTCCCAAGCAGAACGGGATATGTATGGAACAGGAACTTACTTTTTTACCGAAGGATATCTCCAATCAGGAAGCACGATTATAGCTGACTTCGACAGATGTTTAAAAAAATATGGTCTCGAAGAGGGAACCGGCTTAATGAAAGAACTTTTGGGACATTATACCACTTTTGCCGTGATCGATACCGGCGTATATGATACGCAAGCCCTAGTGCAGAAAGTAAAGCCTTTTGCGGATATGCTCAACTTAGGGCTTTCCCATATCCCCGGCAATATACGGCTGATCCATAACCTTTTGGCAGGAGATTGGAATGATGACGAGTTTTTTATGATACCTCCAGGGAAAACGATTACCCTTGAAACCCTGCTTCTCTGAGCTGAATCTCTGTTAGTCTCCGACATTCAGACTCATCACCGCGTCTACCGGCAACGAGAATATAATGCCGTTAGCTTGGCTGTTAATCCCGTAGGTTTTGCTCACAGCCTCCATAATCGGGGTTCGCTTGTCTCGACTGGTCAGGATGATGATGATTTCCTTTTCGTCCTGAATAGATACGCCGAAGAATTTGACCGGCTTGTTGCTGGTCAGTCCTCGGGCATTCAGCACAGTGCCGCCTCGAGCGCCTGCTTCCCGAGCGGCCGTCATAAATTCATCGCTATATCCCTGATTGATTATCGAGATGATCAGATCGTTTTTAATTTCATTGCTCATATCTTTTCCTTCTTTTTTGGCGTCTTTGGCATCTAAAGCCGCATCATTCTGACGAATACTTTCTTTGAGGATCTGTAAAATAGGCTGATTTATCGCGGATAGCGGAACCGTAAAGGCAATGCCCGCGCCGGCGCTATGGGCCCCGAGTTTCTGACGGACTCCTTTGAGGAGTACCGGGACCATGAAATCTTGTTCTACACAGAGAATTATTCCTTTGTCGCTGGAGCCTATGCCCAATAAATCGAGGATTTCCGAGTTTGCGGTTCCTTTCGCTTTACTGAAAAAATAAAACGGGACGTTTTCCTGCTCAAATACCTTGGAAACAACTTTCGCTTTTGTCCAATCTATAATGAAAAATAGAAGTTTTATGGTCCCCGGATATTTGGGATTGCTCATACAACCTCCTCAAATTCGATAATGACGCCGGTATCAGCAGCGCTGATTGTTTCATGAGCCGCTTGTTTAGCGGAAGACTTCATCTTTCTGCCATAAACAAGTCCCATTAACTGAATAACGATAAGCGGCGCCATAGCAACCATCGCAACGATTCCAAAAGCGTCGATCATCATATCCCGCCCAGCGCCCTCGCAGGTTCCCATAGCCAAGGGCAGGAGAAACGTAGACGTCATGGGACCGCTGCACACACCCCCGGAGTCAAAGGCAATACCGGTGAATATTTTGGGAACAAAAAAAGTTAAAACTAAAGCAAAGGCGTATCCGGGAATCAAAATATACATGATAGGAATCCCCAGTAAGATCCGAACCATCGTAATCGCCAGCGCCATAGCCATACCAATCGAAAGCCCTCGATTCATCACCTTATGGGAGATAGCGCCGGCGGATATTTCTTCAACCTGCTTGTTCAGTACATGAACCGCAGGTTCAGCGGTTACTATGAAATAGCCGATGAGCATACTCAGGGGAACCAGAATCCATTTTAATGGAGACACCGCAAGATCGTTTCCTAATAGGTGACCTACCGGTATAAATCCCACATTAACGCCGGTTAAAAAGACGACCAGCCCAATAAGGGTATAGCAAAAACCGACGACAATCCGTACTACCTGATGCCGCTTATACCGTCGAGATATGAGCTGGAATACAATAAAAAAGCCGACAAGCGCTCCCAATGCCATAATCACTTCTTCAAAGTAATGAGGGATTTCAACAACAAAGTCTTTTACTACGTCTCGGGTAGTTTCTACAACCGGAATGACTGTGGATTCGACGGCGGCGCCGGTGGGGTTAAAATATATCCCTAAGAGCAGAACCGCCAGAATGGGACCTACACTGCACAGGGATACCAACCCGAAACTATCGTCTTGAGAGTGTCTGTCGCTGCGGATTGACGCGACGCCGACGCCCATAGACAAGATAAACGGCACGGTAATGGGTCCTGTGGTTACGCCTCCTGAATCAAAGGCTATGGGAACAAACGTTTTAGGAGCGAAATAGGCGACTCCAAAAGTTATTACATAGAATATTATCAATAAAATTCCTAGAGGGATTTTGAACAAAGTCCGTACCATTGCCATCATTAGAAAAAAACCGACTCCTACGCCGACAGTAACAATCAGAATCATCGACGGACGGATCGACGGCACCTGTTTGGCAAGAACCTGCAAATCTGGCTCTGCGATAGTGATGATAAGCCCCATGAGGAAACTAAGAAACAGGATCAACACCAAATTCGGCGTTTTAGTAAGCTGAATACCGATGCCTTCGCCCATCGGCATCATCGCCATATCAGCGCCTAAACTGAAAAATCCCATTCCAATAATGAGCAGCACCGCGCCTACTAGAAACATAAGGATTGTACCAGCCGGCATAGGTACTAACACAACGCTAACGATTAAAACTATCGCGGTGATTGGAAGCACCGATGAAAAAGCTTCCATAATCTTTTCTTGTAATATTTTATTCATGAAACCACCTCATTATACTATACACATTTCATATTGTATTAACAACTATCTTTATATACCGTCAGTATGTCAATTCATTGTAATTAAATTTTTTATGGTATATTATAACTAGATGAAATTTACCAATGGATACTGGATGACTCGTGAAGGTATAGAACCTCATTACGCGGCTCAAGCCTATGAGTGTCGGCAGGCTGGGGATGAGCTGTTCATATATGCACCGGACAGACCAATACAAACCCGGGGGGATTCGCTGAATACGCCTTTACTAACCCTGCGTTACGCAAGCCCTATGAAGCATATTATTCGGGTACGGATAAGCCATTTTGAAGGATCCCCTGATTCGGAACCTTGCTTTGAACTGCATACTGATCTGTCTTTCAAACCAAAAATCACGGTCAAAGACGATGAGGAAGCGGTGCTTGCCAGCGGAGACTTTGAGGTGCATATTCCGATTAAGAGGGCTTGGAATATTTCTTTCACAGCTCCCTTTCAGGGAAATCAGCGGATTCTCACTAAAAATGAATCCAAATCCACTGGTTACATGATAGATAAGGAAAACGGTCCTTTTATAAAAGAAGAATTGTCCTTGGGCGTTGGGGAATATGTGTACGGTCTTGGAGAACGGTTCGGACCCCTTATCAAGAATGGGCAAAGCATTGATATCTGGAACGCTGACGCCGGTACAGCCAGCGAGCAAGCCTATAAGAATGTGCCGTTTTATTTGACTAACAAGGGCTATGGGGTGTTCGTGAACTCTTCGGGAAAGGTTTCTTTTGAGGTAGGCAGCGAGAAAAATTCTCGGGTTCAGTTCAGCGTTCCCGGAGAGACCCTTGAATACTACATCATATACGGTCCTGAACCAAAACAAATACTTGAACGGTACACCGCGCTGACCGGCCGTCCGCCGATGCTTCCGTCATGGACTTTTGGGCTCTGGCTTTCGACTTCTTTTACGACTGCTTATGATGAAAAGACGGTTATGAGTTTTATTGACGCCATGGCGGACCAGGGAATTCCGCTGCAAGTCTTTCATTTCGATTGTTTTTGGATGAAAGGCTTTCACTGGTGCGACTTTACCTGGGACAAGGACACCTTCCCGGATCCTGCGGGGCTGCTGGCTCGGATAAAAGCAAAGGGACTGAAAATATGCGTATGGATCAATCCCTATATCGCCCAGCGTTCCCCCCTGTTTGCGGAGGGACGATCCAAAGGATTTTTCTTAAAAAAGCAGGACGGTTCAGTGTGGCAGACGGATCTTTGGCAAGCCGGTATGGGAATCGTTGATTTTACCAATCCTGAAGCGGTTCAATGGTTTACAAGTCATCTTAATAGGCTTGTTGATCTGGGGGTAGATTGCTTTAAAACCGATTTTGGGGAGCGAATTCCTGAAGATGGGATCTACTACAATCGCGGAAATCCCCAATTATATCATAATTTTTATGCTTATCTTTACAACAAAACCGTTTTTGAGTTTCTTGAGCGGAAAAAAGGAACAGGCGAAGCCTGTGTTTTTGCCCGTTCAGCTACGGCGGGGTGTCAGCGGTTTCCGGTTCACTGGGGCGGGGACTGTGAATCCACCTTTGAAGCCATGTCCGAGACCCTTCGGGGAGGCTTATCCCTGGGGCTTTCAGGGTTTGGATTTTGGAGCCATGATATCGGAGGCTTTGAAGGTACGCCGAAGGCGGCGCTGTTTAAGCGATGGCTTGCGTTTGGACTTTTGTCATCTCATAGCCGGCTTCACGGCAGTAATTCCTACCGAGTACCCTGGAATATTGACGATGAATCAGTAGAAGTCTGCCGGTTTTTCACAAACCTCAAAGCCAGTCTGCTTCCGTATCTGCTGGAAACCGCTGGGGAAGCGCATGAAAAGGGTATTCCGGTATTGCGGGCAATGCTTTTAGAATTTCCTGATGATCCGGTTTGTCCTTTTTTAGATCGGCAGTATATGCTGGGACCTTCTCTGCTGGTTGCGCCGGTATTCTCTCAAGACAACGCGGTTGAATACTATCTGCCTCATGGAACCTGGACTCACCTGCTTGATAAGCGGGTAGAAACAGGAGGTAAATGGATACAGGAAACCTGCGGATTTTTAACCCTGCCCCTGTGGGTCAGAGAAAACGCTGCAATAAGGTAGGATATGAGACGGAATGTATTCGGCTTATTGTGTCTTGGAGGGATTTTGTGCTTTCTGACGTCTTGTTCCCGAACTGAACCTCGAATTCCTTACGGTATTATTAAGCTGGTATATTATCAGGGACAGTCTGAGCCGGAAGAACGGTTTTCGTTCTTTGTTATTGCTGAAGACGACGATGGGATTGAAAATCTTGATGCATTATACCTGTATCATGATCGGGAGGGACTGCGCTGGAAATTGTCTGCGGAAGATTGGATTCTGATTGAGGAAGACGGAAAAACCTGGATCGGAAGCCGCAGCGTCTCGATGCCCAGAGGAGAAATCTTGCCTCGGGGGCAGTATCGGGCGGTATTGGTGAATAAAGGGGGAGACCGATCTGAAAGAACGTTGAGTTTTGATATTCCTGAAAATCCCCGATATCCTTTTCCTGTTTTCAGTATCCATGAGGGACGGTACAATATTGAATCTCAGTATCCCCAACATAATCTGCTCTGTTATGACGAGGCGGGTAATTACGTCCGAAGTATTTCAGTAGAGGTTCCTCAAGGCGAGACAGCGAGTTTAGGGCTGCCCTCAAATGTCAGATCAATAGCGTTATGGGCTGAAGATTCGGAATATTATACCTCAGCCCTGACGGAAATCAGCCCCTTAAAGTAAGGAACCATAGATGAGCAATCAGCCTTCTGAACCTCGGCGGATAAAAAGCTATGTTCTAAGAGCGGGACGTATGAGCGATGCCCAGCGCCGTTCTTATGATAACGTGTCTTCTCGGTATTGCCTTTCTTTTGAAAAGAGCCTGCTCCAGTATGCTCAGGTCTTCGGCGCTGATAAGCCGCTTATCATTGAGATTGGTTTTGGCATGGGAACCGCCACTGCTCAGATTGCTCAGGCTAATCCGGATCGAAACTATCTGGGCATTGAAGTTCATCGTCCCGGTATAGGACGGCTTTTATGGGAGATTGAAAATCGAAATCTTAACAATATCCGCATTATTGAACATGACGGAGTAGAGGTTTTGGAAACGATGATTCCGGATCATTCGGTAGAAGGGATTCATGTCTTTTTTCCTGATCCTTGGACCAAGAAACGGCACCACAAGCGGCGGCTGATGACCAGACCTTTTACCGATATGCTGGCTGCGAAACTTCGTCCCTCAGGTTATGTCTACATGGTTACGGATTGGGCGGATTATGGGGACTGGGCCTTGGCGGAATTATCCGCTACTCCTGGATTAATCAACTGTTATGAAGACTTTGCCGAGCCTCAGAGGTGGCGGCCCCGAACCAAGTTTGAGCAGAAAGGGCTTGATAAAAATCATCATGTATATGAGCTTTTTTTTGTTTCTCAGAACATCTCGTAATAGTTCCTTTACGATTGGTGGCGGCGCTCTTGAACTCACGGCGTTAGCCGGCGCAGGAGGGAACGGTTCAGCCTTATACCGACCCGCTCTCCCGGAGCCGGCGGTTTTTGGCGCAGTCCCGCTTCAGCGCTGACCCTGAAGCCCGGGCAGTCAAATTCCAGCCTCCACCGTCCGCCTTCAAAACAGCATTTCCGTAATACCCATGAAAAATCCGCTTCCTCGCCGCTGCCTGCAATCTCCAATGCGTCATAAGGGATGAAGACCTTGCCGCCGCCGCTCTCGCCTAGGGCTGCGGCAGGAAGGCAGCAGCCTGTACCGAAAAAACCGGCGCAAAATTCCGTCCGGGGAGCAAGGAAAAGTTCCGGTCCCGGACCACATTCCAGAATACGTCCGTCTTTCATCAAAGCTATGCGATCTCCCAGCAGCGCCGCTTCTTCCCTATCGTGGGTAACGAAAATGCAGGGAACAGAGGAGCGCCGCCGAATTTCCAAAAATTCTTCCCGTATGGTCTTCCGCAGAGGACCATCAAGACTTGAAAAAGGCTCATCCATGAGGAGAAGTCTTGGAGAAGCGGCTAAAGCCCTAGCGATAGCGACCCGCTGTTTTTCCCCGCCTGAAAGTTCCTGAATACGCCGCTTCCCAAAACCTTCAAGATGCGCTGCTTTGAGGGCTTCTTCGGTAATGCGCCGGCGTTCTGTTTTTTTCATTCCTCGGATAAAAAGTCCGTACTGAATGTTTCCCGCGACGCTCAGATGCGGAAAAAGCGCCAGGTCTTGAAAAACAACCGCAACATTACGTTTCCAAGGGGGAAGATGCTCTGCATCTTCCCCGCCGATGATGATGGAACCTGAATCCTGTTTGATAAAGCCAGCGATTAGGTTGAGGGCTGTCGTCTTTCCGCAGCCCGAAGGTCCTGCCAGCACCAGGGTTTCCCCTTCAGCTACAGAAATATCCAGACTGAGTGAAAAATCCCCAAATTTCTTTTTGATTCCCTGTAATACTACTGTTTTTGCAGGCATATCCGGTTATTCCTTATCTTATTAGGGTATATGTTTTTTTCTCGGGAATCGAAATTCTGAAATACCAAAGACCGCTCCGCAACAGAGGATCAGCGCCGAACCCGCGGCACAGGCAACCCCGTAGCGGTATGAACCCGCGGCTCGGTAAATCAAAAGCGGCAAGGTTTCCCAGTTTTCAATGCCCAGCATCATCACCGCATTGAGTTCGCCAAGACTCAGAGCCGCCGCAATCCCCCAAGCTGAACGCAGCCGTTGAAAAGCGCAGGGAATAGCCACTGTAATAATACGGAGCATTGGACCCGCTCCGGCAATCTCCGCAGCTTTAAGCGCGGTATCGTCAAGACTATCCAGTCCCCGAGACAAGGAATTGAACACAAAAGGCAAAGCTGTAAGCCCGTGAACCAGTGCCGCAGCCCAGATATTCCGGGCATTTTCCCTGCCGTAGAGTCTGAGCCAGCCTAGTCCCAGTACAATCCCTGAAGATACCAATGGAGATGCCATACAGAAACGGATGATCCGAGCGCTTCCGGGGGTTTCCTTTCCGATATTACGCAGCCCTCCTGCGGCCAGAATACCGAACCCGCAGGAAAGACTTGCCGATAAAACCGCAAGCCCTACGGATCGCCCCAGACTAGGCAGAACAGAATCCGCTATTCCCGTCCAGTAGCGCAGACTGAATTCCGGAGGACCAGCCCGGCTGGGTTTGAATAGAAAAGACTCAACCGGTATTGAGAGAAGGGGTCCCCCAATAAAACAGAAGATAACCACAAAATAGAAGATCATCCCTGCCCGGAAAAGGGGAGACTGAAGCTGCTCTAACCGGCGCTCCCGG
>JAITHD010000241.1 GCA_031280155.1 Treponema sp.
CATTGCGGTGATTGTACCGGAACTCACACTCCTTAAGGAGTAACACAAATTTCTCTGAAGCGCAGCCGTTAAACTTCGAAAGCCTCCGTTTCGCATAACTCCAAAAGTTCTCTATCCCGTTGACGCGGCTCTTCCCCCGGGCGAACTCGTTCCCGCTATGGTACTCATAGCCGTTCAGTATCAGCCCGTCATAAGCCTTCCAGCCGTCCGGTGTAAATAACTGATTTTTCAAGGATTTTACCCTGAATAACCGGTAAAAGCTCCTCTTTTGAACAGTTTTTAACAATTTTTACGAAAACCTTCCCGCCGCGTTTTGCCAGCCCAAAGACCGGCGTTTTCCCCGCCGCGCCCCGTCCCCGCTTCCCACCGAAATACGGCTCCTCCAGTTCAAACCCGCCTTCATCCCGGGGCGTTTCTTTCAGGGTCTCTTTTAGTATTGTTTCCCGCAAGACCTTGTAGTAGTTGTTGACGGTCTTGCGGTTTACCTTCACCAGTTTTGCCGCGGCGGTCGCGGTTATATCCTCGCTAAAGCACAATAAAATCTTATTGACCTTTTGTACGCTTAATCTCTTCTACAGCATATACTTACATCATCTCCTCGCCGGTGATGATGGTCTAGAGCCTAATTTTTATATAAAAAGTTAGTGATAATGGAGTACGCCAATTACTGCACATAACAGGTCTGTATTTGCTACGCTACCAGTAGGCGGGGTTTGGCCTCCATTCGGCTAGGTCAGAAGTAAAATCATTAATTTGGTATTGCTTTGATGAGCGAATTTCGCTATATTATTGATAAGGAATATATTCCTTACTTGACCGCTCTGAGGAGGGTCGTATTAACCATGCCCATAAGGGACGGTACCATATATGAAGCGCAAAGGAGTCTATTATGAAAGGCGCTAGAAGCTACAACATGGATTTGGGTACGATATTTGACGAAATCTTTGAAGCAGCCCAGAATTTTAGTTCTGAATTCCATCGTAATTTTGATCCGTTTGATTCCCGATACGGAAACAGAACCCGAGGAGCTTTTGACGAACACGTCGATTATTACCCCAATTATTCTTATCCGCCGATGAATGTCTATATGACCGCAGATCGAAGCATGATCTTTGAATTTGCGCTTGCGGGTTTTGATGAAAAGGACATCAGTCTTTCCTTCCAAGGGGACTATATGGTCTTTTCCGCACGTATAGGAGAGGAATATGCCGGACTTGCCCAGCAGGAACCTCATGGAGAGGACAATTTCCGGTATTTCAAGCGCCGGCTCAAGCTCAAAGATATTGAAAAACAGAAATATTACGTGCCTTTAGACAAGTACGCCCAAGAAAAAGTCAAGGCGGTGTATAAAAACGGCATCCTCAAGGTAATGATTCCCCCAAAAGATGAACTTGAGCAAAACGAAGGCATCAAGATCGAGATCATCAAAGAGGAAGACTAAAGGGAGGTATAGGTATGTCTGAGACGGACGGCGGAGACAGCAATAACTCCGGTCCTAAGCAAAGCGTATTTTGGGCGTTTCCAGTAAAAACCCGATATTAGGTGCTGTTTTTACCTAGAATGGTTTGGGTTGTTCTATAGAAATAGGTAGGTGAAACAGGAAGCGCCTGAAGGAAAAATGATAGCCTACACTATAGGAGAAACTCAGATGATCACAATTCGCAGCCAAGATAGGAATGGGCTGGTTGAGATAGATCGGGTAAGCAAAGACTGCTGGATTGACGCTCGAAACGTTACGCAAGAGGATATGAGACGTCTTGAACACGAATTCGGAATTGCCGGGGAATTACTCATGGATATTATGGACGCTGACGAGCAAGCCCGAATTGAAAAAGAAGATACTTACACAGCCCTGATTGTACGGCTTCCAGTACATGATGATGCCTGTGAAGTATCTTTCTTTACCCTGCCTTTAGGAATAATCCTATTTTCCGATAAAGTCGTTACCATCTGTCAGCGTTCCAGCGACGCCTTGGAAGATATCGCCAACAACCGTATTCGAGGATTCAGCGTCAAGAACAAAAGTTCCCTTGTGCTTAATCTATTGGGCAGAGCGGCTTTTACGTTTCTGAAAGCCTTGAAGGATTTGAATAAACGCACCAATTCAATACAAGAAGCGCTGCAAAAATCCATACGGAATAAAGAACTCATTCAACTCCTTTCAATTCAGAAATCTTTAGTGTATTTTACGACGAGTATTACCACCAATGAGCTGCTTTTAGAAAAACTCCAAAAATCTCCGCTGATCCATTTTAAGGAAGATGAACAAGACCTCCTTGAGGACGTGCTTACCGAAAACAAGCAAGCCATTGAAATGGCGAATATTTATTCCTCGATCCTTACGGGAACTATGGACGCTTTCGCCAGTGTTATTTCTAATAACCTCAATATCGTAATGAAACGCCTGACCATTGTTTCTATTGTGCTTATGATTCCTACCCTGATCTACAGTTTTTACGGCATGAATGTAGCGCTTCCCTTTCAAAACTTTACATTTACCGTCTGGGCGATTTTGGGGATCAGTTTATTGGCTTCGATTCTGGGAGCGATCCTCTTGAATACTGACCGGAAGCGAAAGAGCTAAGAATTCCCCTGGACTATGGCTATGGTTGGGTCCGATCTAAAGCCTTATCTAAAATGGGCTGGAGGTAAAAGGCAGTTGTTGCCGGAAATCAGGAAGCATCTCCCTGAGGATATCCAGCGCTATACCTATTACGAGCCTTTTGTCGGAGCCGGGGCGGTATTTTTTGATTTACAGCCTAAAAAGGCGGTTATCAATGATTACAACACTCAACTGATACTGACCTATCAGGTTATTAAAACCCAATGTGAAGCGCTTATACAGGCGTTACAGGAATACGCGCGTAATAATAATAAAGCTTATTACTATCAGATTCGGGATTTAGATCGGGACTCCCGCAGCTTTCAGGGCTTATCGGACGTTGAAAAAGCGGCTCGGCTGATTTTTCTTAATAAAACTTGTTACAATGGATTATACCGAGTAAACAGGCGGGGTTTGTTTAACACGCCTTATGGGAACTATAAAAATCCCGCTATTTGCGAAGAACAGGTATTGAAACGGATCAGCGCTTATTTAAACGCCAATGAGGTTGCTATCATGAACCATGATTTTGAAGCGGTCCTTTCGTCAGTACAGGACGACAGCTTTATCTATTTTGATCCGCCCTATCATAGTCCCCAAAAAACGAATTTTACCGCCTATCAAGCCGTAGGCTTTGGAGAAGAGGAGCAGGAACGGCTTAGGAATGTCTTCACCGCCGCGGCAGGATTAGGCGCAAAATGTCTGCTCAGTAATGGGGACACCTTGTTTATTCGGGAATTATATAAAAATTTTAAAATACAGACAGTTCAGGCAAAAAGGGTTATTAACGCTGATCCCTCTCGGCGGGGATTAATTAATGAAGTATTAATAAAGAGCTGGTAAGCGATACATAGTATAGTCAGAGCTACCCCTGCCTAAAGGCTTGAGGCAGGGGTCGGTTGTCCGGCTTGCTCCCCAAGATTTCTACTTCCTTCCAGCTTTTTTCTTTTTTCTATACGGTTTTACGGCGGTTTCACTCCTGTTTCCAAGAGCCAGAGCCGCTCTATCCATAGACGTTACATTCCCACGCCGCGGGGGTAGATTGGTCCCTAATTTCGCCAGATTTATTGCGGCATTCGTATCGCGGTTGTGGACAGTCCCGCAATCGAGATAAAGCCATTCCCGATATCCCCCACAATTACGGTCTTGTCGTGCCATTGTGCCTTGTAACGCAGCTTGTTCAGGAAAGCCCCATAGCCTAAATCCATGACGGGCTTTCCCAGATTGAGGGCTTGGGACATCCCTTTCAATGACAGATGTTCCACCACTATCACATCATAGTCTTGTACCAGCTTATAGTACAACAGGTGAAGTTCCGGCGGTAATCCGCTGTCCGTTCATGTATGCGGGCGGTTTTGAGTCTTGCTTTCTCACGGTTCCGGCTAGCCTTTGGTTTTCAGGACAGCCTGATTATCCTTATTATTCAGTCCGAGTCGGAGGTTCTTCATCTTGCAGATACCTTCTTTTTAATTCTCCAACCATTTTTTCAAGAGAATCGGAAAAATCATCAAGATATATGCTGAAAAAACTTTCTGTTGCCGATTCCCCTGCCTTGCTCTCAGGAAGAAAAAATTGGTACGGTGCCACATTAAGCACCGCCGCAAGTTTGGCTATTGTTTGAGGAGACACCCATTTCTTGCAATTCTCAATATCATTAATGAAATTATGGGTCAAACCAGCTTGATTCGCCAATGACAACTGAGAAATGTTTTGGAGCGAACGGAGGCGCCTCAAATTGTTACTGAATAAGACACGGATGTTTTTTCCGTTTATATTTTCTATTCCTTCTATCTTTTCCATAACTAACTAATGTAATATCAGGATAATGCAGGATTTCGGCAAATAGCCATGAGATACAATCAATATGCTTATAGATTTTACAATTTTTTAATGAAAATCCCGGATAGGCAGATTACTGAGGATCAATATTTCAGGCCGATATTCAAAGTGCATAGTATCGTAATAAAGCCATTTGCCGCCCCAGACAAATCCGTACGCTTCAAAGGCTTTAATCACCGCTTCCGGCGGGTGAAGGCGTCTTGAGTAGGGTACTTTCCACCACTCGGCGTTATTTCGGGCTGTCCACAGCCAATAGGTTTCCAAATTCGTTGACTTCGGCTGTATGTCGATAGCCGCTCCATAGGCGTGAAAGCTCCTGCTTTCAGTTTCCGCGATGCTCCGCCAATTCCAGCCGGTTACGGTATTAATCGAATTGATCCATTGCCGTACCAGACTGCTGGTTTCCGCCGCATTATAGATAAGCTCTTCTACCAATGCAAGGTCTTCTAAAATCGAATAATGAACCATTGTATTCCGCCCCAGAAAACGCAGGGTTTTGACCCGATCATAGGCTTCCTCTCTGGTAGAAGCCCGCCAAAGGGCATCGTAAAAATGCTGAGACCGTTTCGGCGGAGTCCGGCGCCGCCGATTCGCCTGATTTTGAATCCGGGCGCTTTCTTCAGGTCCCGGGGTTTTCCAGGCAGGCAAATTCACCGGATAGGGATAAAATGGTTGGGGATCATACTGTAATGCCTGAGACCTCAGCGCTTCCGGCAGGAGCCTGCCTTCGGCATAGTAATAATAGACTCCCCTCACAGGTACTGCCCAGTCCCCGTTTCGGTATTCCGCAGGACCTGCCCGGTCAGGATATGCTTTGGCAAGGGCTTTCATAATCAATTCCCCCCGATCACTGGTCTGTTCCGGGTTCAATCTCTGAGCCTCTTCAGGGAACCGCTGTTCCTGGGCATATCCTTTCCCGGCAGCCCAGAAAAAACCAAAACCCCCTAATAAACAAACGAGGATTATCCCCTTGGTATGTCCTGTAACCATGGGACACTATACCATATCTAACAAATCTAAGGAAGAGGGGAATGAAAAAATAGCGCCATAAGGCTGTCCTTATTAAGCGGTTCCTCTGGAGTTCCGGTTTTACCCCTCTTGCATTTATTGGCTGTTCTGACTATTATTAATGAAATCAGGTAAGGATTTACTATGCGGTGGTTATGGGGTATTGTTTTTTTTCTTATAATAAAAGGCGTTTTTTGTCTATATGCACAAGAAATTGTTACCGCTGAACGGTATTTGGCCTCTGTGTCTGAACGGTACGGCGGGATGCGGGACTATGAGGCGCGGATTACGATTCGTTCAGGGAATTCTACTATGTACGGGACGGTCATTCATTTGGTTCCTTCGTTTATGCGGATAGATTTTACGAGTCCGGCAAATCAGGTTATCGTGTTTAATGGGGAACAGTTGACTATTTATTTGCCTGAATATCAGGCGGTGCTGAATCAAAGCGTGTCTTCAAACCGAAGAGCTTCCGGGGCTTCCTTGGCGACCGCTCAGGGACTCACGCTGCTTAGGCGGAATTATGTGCCGGTTTTTGTTACCGGTCCTAGTCCGGAACCTTTGGACAGCGGCGCCTCAGAGCGGGTCGTCAAATTACGGCTCACAAGGCGTTCTGTTTCAGAAGGATTTAGAGAGATCGTTTTAAGCGTTAATCCTGACACCAGACTGATACGGCGTATTGAAGGCAGGACCATTGACAATCGGTTTGTTCAGTTTGATTTTTCCAATGTCAGGATCAATCAGGGAATCCCGGAAATGCGGTTTGTCTATGATTCCCCGGCGTCGGCTAATGTGTATAATAATTTCTTGTTTCGGGATACTGATTAGGGAATGAGACGTAGAATCGGAGGAATTCGATGGAATCCCTAGGTAATAAATTAAAAACTACTCGTGAAGATAAAGGGTATACCTATGATCAGGTGAGTCAGGACACTCATATTGCCAGCCGTTATCTTAAAGCCCTTGAAGAAGAAGATTTTTCTGTGTTTCCCGGAGAACCTTTTCTGTTAGGATTTTTGAAGAATTACGGCGAATTTCTTGGGCTTGACATACCGGAACTGCTCGCCCTGTATCGGGCGATGAAAATTCAGGAAGAACCGGTTCCGGTGGATCAGCTTTTAAAGCCTGTGTCTCAATTTCCTTTTAAATTGGTGATTGCCGTATGCGTGGGACTCATTATTCTGGGGCTCATAGGCTGGCTGGTATATGTTCTGCTTAACCGAGCGCCGAAACAGCCGGCGGTGGTAGCCAAGCCTAGAGCGCCAGAGGAATATACCCTGAAAGATAATTTTTTGGAACGGCGGCTTTATCAGGGAGACCTTATCCTTATTCCCTATGACGACAGCCAGTATGTCCTTTCCATTCTCAGTGTAGGAGACGCTATTACCATCAATACTCCTGATCGGGAAGTGATTCTGGATTTGGGGCAGGAAGTAGGGGTAGACCTCAATAGCGATGGAATTGAGGAATTGCAGATCACCGCAGCGGAATTCGCTAAAAACGAAAGCAGAAACGGCGTATTGCTGCGCCTTCAACTGGACAACGCCCTTCCGCCGGCTGTTGGAGAAACTATCCCGGAAACCCTGCCGACAGACCCTAACGCCGGGGGAACCGGAACGTCCGCCGGAACCGGGACCGTAACCGCTGGAACAACCCCTGGGCCTACGCCGATAACCGCTACAGGCATCGCTAACGCCACGGTTATATTTTCTTCAACTACCGCCTATCCTTTTACGCTCCAATCGGTTTTTCAAGGGTACTGTATGTTTCGCTGGGAGGTTTTGGCAGAGCAGAACCGCCGGGAAAGAACGGAACGGTATTACCAAAAGGCGGATGAACTGAATATTCAAGCCCAAAACGGCATCCGCATTTGGGTATCCAATGCGGCTACAGTAAAACTACAGGTGATAGGCGGAGGGCGAACTGTGCCTTTGGAATTGGGCGGCGTCGGCGAAGTGGTGGTAGCGGAAGTTCGCTGGATCCGAGACGATGAAAACCGCTATCGGCTGGTAATGGTAAAGCTGTAATACTGTGCGCTATTATCTCGATCCCTTTGGGTGTGTAAAAAATCAAGTTGACGCTGAAACGATGATGGACCTTCTCAATAATGCCCAATGGTCTGGGGTGGAAGATCCAGGGGAAGCGGATCTGATTATCATCAATTCCTGCGGTTTTATAGAAAGAGCCAAGCAGGAATCCATTAATGCGGTGCTTGGGTATCGTAAAACCTATCCTGATAAAAAGATAATCCTTGCAGGCTGTCTTGCCCAACGATATGCTCAGGAACTCGCCGAATCTCTGCCGGAAGCGGATTTGCTTTTCGGAAATCGAGATGTATCGAAGATAATCGAAGCGGTTTCTGCGGTTTCCGACAGGCTTTTGATACCTGCTGGGTCTGAAAATTCAGCGGTTTCAGGAAAACGCCCTCTCTTGTCTTTGCCGGGTTCGGCGTATATTAAGATCAGCGAAGGCTGTAACAACCATTGTACGTTCTGCGCTATTCCCCGTATCCGGGGTCCCTTAGTAAGCCGCCAGCTTTCTGATATACTCACTGAATGTCGGGAACTCCTTGAGAGAGGAATTCAGGAACTGTGCCTCATTGGTCAGGACCTTGGGTCATATTTGACAGACCATTCCGCTGAAAGCGGGCTTCCTGAACTGCTGGAGGCTCTGTCAAAACGTGAGGAACAATTCTGGGTACGGCTTCTCTACATACATCCTGATAATTTTCCCTTGAAGATTCTTGATATAATCCGCAGAGATCCTCGGTTTCTTCCCTATTTTGATCTGCCCTTTCAGCATGGATCTCAGCGGGTCCTTCGGGCAATGAACCGCCAAGGTACGGCGGCGTCGTACCTTGGACTGCTTGACCGGATCCGGGAGGTTCTTCCGGACGCGGTCTTGCGGTCTACCTTTCTGACAGGATTTCCGGGGGAGACTGCTGAAGATTTTGAACAGCTCCTTGATTTTCAGGATAAGGCTCATCTTGATTGGGCAGGGTGTTTTGCGTATTCCAGAGAAGAAGATACTCCAGCGTATGCAATGAAGCCTCGGATTCCCAAGACCCTTGGGCTTAAGCGCAAACAGTATATTGAGGAACGCCAGAGGACTATCACGGAAAAACAAATGGAGCGCTTCATTGGACGGGACTTTGATGTATTGGTGGAAGAACGGGTTGTTAATGAAGAAGGGCTTTATTTGGGCCGGCTTTTCTGTCACGCTCCGGAAGTAGACGGTTCAGCGGTTATCAGATCCGATAGACCTCTAAGGGCAGGCGCTATAGTCCGAGGCAGCGTATTTGCCCTGGCAGGATTTGATCTGGAAGTCCGCGTGAACAGCTAGATAGAATTTTCCCTAAGACTGAAGATTATCTGATGCTTCCCCGGAGCTTAATAAGCGCCTCTATCACCTGCTTAGAAACGTTGAGAAGCAGGGCGTACTTTTCTTCCAGTTCTTCTGGAGGAAGCTTATGGTATTGAGAAACGATATCCTTTACCAGATTATGCAATTTCTCGTGAACTGAATCAAGATCCTCAAAAGCTGGGAGGGAAGCGTAGGGTTTCCCCTTTTGCCCGTCAATCCACTTGCCTAGATCGCAGGTATGATGATTGCTGTCTATATCCAATGATTTCAACGTACCGTCAAGAAGTCCCCGTACTCTAACAAGCCAGTTAAGATGTTTAAGCACTACAGCGGTAAAGGGAAACGGGTCTTTTTGCTCAAAAGAAGCCGTCTTATTGAGGGTGGCATCAAGCGCGTTTTGCAAGGCTCCCTCATTGCTGATGGCGTTCTGAAAATAATCAGTGATATGCACCGCGGCTTTTACAATAATGGCGGAATGTTCTTTAATATTCTGTTCTGTTAAAACTAAATGCTCCAAGGTTTTGGAAATCTCTGTGAGACTAGACTGAGCCTCTGCGGACTTTTCTTTGAACCCCAAACCAGATACATCTATTTTCTGTATGGTTTGGGTCATGCCTGCGCCGTCAGACTCAAGTTTCTGCAAATTTTGGGTAATCGCGTCAAAGGACGATGATGCCTTAGTTACTTCTTCTTCTATCCAAAGCATTGCGCCGCTTGCCTTATTCACCGTAGAACGAACTTCGTCCAGGGCGATCATGGTATTCTTAACGGTTTCGGTAATAGTTATCGCATTCCGGCGGGTAACTTCCGAGAGCTGGCGAATTTCGTCGGCAACCACTGAAAATCCCCGTCCCGCCTGCCCTGCGTGAGCCGCTTCAATCGCGGCGTTCATGGCAAGCATATTAGTTTGGGCGCTGATAGCGTTGATAGAACTGATAACCGTTTTGATGGACTCCATATTCTCGCTCAATACTTTAACCACATCCAGCACTTTTTTGACCTTATCATTACCATCAATAGCCGCTTCTGAGAGTCCCTTAGTGATGGCGAGGCGTTTGACTATATCATTAGAAATAGACGTTATAGAGGAAGATAATTGTTCTATTGAAGAAACCGATTGGGCAATGACATTGGTTTGGGTATCCGCAAAACGCTGCATATTCTCAGTTATCGAGGAGATTTCAGCAAACGCTTTATTAGTTTCTTTCAAGAACGCATCAAAATGAACAAGCTCCGCATCTTGAAGATGGGCGTAAGTGATTACCTCTGACAGAGTTTTAATACCATGCAATATAGAAAGGGCTAGATGTTCAGAACTTTTGAGGATCGTTTTCATAGCCTCTGGGGACACTGGTACTCCCGGCACCGTGTTTTCCTGTCTGGCGACTTGTTGTTGAGGGATATTTTTTTGAAAAAGATTACGGAATAAAGCCATAATATAATTATGGCTAATTAGTATCAAATAGTAAAGAGGGGCAGTTCTTGCTGTATGAATCGATCCTGTTATGCTAGGCGGAAATCGCTGTTTCATTCATCCTATAATTATAGGGTTCGCCGTAAAACCTTTTGGACTGATTTTTTTTGAAAAATATAAAAATACTTGACAAATGAAGCTGTTAAATGTTATTATAATAATAAACTGGAGAAATTACATGAAAACAACAGATTATTCAAAAGTTGCTGGAAGTTATGATAAAAATAAAGTTCGGCATGATATTCCAAAAGATGAAAATATTGAAAACTTGTATAAAACAAATATTCCTGATTTTACGGTGTTAGATTTATCCTGCGGAACAGGAAATTATTTAAAAAAGCAAATAATGGAATATCCATTGTCATCGTATAAAATTAACTGGATTGGAATTGATAAATCAGAAGAGATGATAAAAAAAGCACAGGAAAAAGGATTAAAGGCAAAATTAATAATTGCGGATGCGGCTGATATGACTTTAGAAAACAGCTCGATAAATTATATAAAAAACAGGTTTGCTTTTCATCATTATGTTGAAAAGGAAAAGGTTGTAAGAGAGATGTATAGAATATTAAAACAAAACGGAAAAATAAGTATTGAAAATTTGAATCATGAATATATGAGATATTCGTGGGTATATAAATATTTTCCAAGTTCAATTGAATTGGATAATGAACGTTTTCCAAAAATTTATGATTATTATAAATTATTTGAAAACAACGGTTTTAATATAGATATGAACATAAAAGTCGTGATTAAAAAATTTAAATATAAAGA
>JAITHD010000020.1 GCA_031280155.1 Treponema sp.
TTACAATCCTCATAGGACACCCGATTGAGCCTTTCACGGCTTGCCTCCTCAGTACAATGGTCTTGCTTTTTCCATTCTACCATGAGGCCGGGTGTCCTATTTGTTTATGAGTTTAGACAGTCCCTTTCCTAATTTTTTTATACAATATTTCCGCCCTTTTCCAGCGCGGCTTTGGCGTTTCCGCTTGGGGAGAGCAGGCGGTATGTATGAGCGCTTCTTTGTTGCAGGGGCAATGGCGCAAACGGCGTAGTGCTTTTGTCCTAAAAGATACACGTGCTTCATGTGGAACCCGATAAGCTGCTCTGCTACGCCTTATAGGACTTACTCTTGTGTTCATGGGCTGGTTGCGACGGCTTTTGAGCGTTTTTATCGATTACAGAAAAGTACGGATAATAAAAATTACAAAGGCACCAAGTGAAATGGCTGACGCAGTAATACTAAACGCAAGTGTAATTTTTCTTTGTGCGCTGATTGTTTTTAATTCTTCTATTATTTTTTGTATATGTTCACTATCCTGTCTTGCTTTTTCCCGCTCCTCGTCAAGGTCGCGCTGAAGACCTTCCAGCCGCTCATTCTGCTCAGTGTCAACTTTATCAATCTCATCAAGTTTTTGTTGTAATAGCGCTTGATCTTTCTTAAGGGCATCTTGTTTTTTTACAAAATCAATTGCTGCCTCCCTAACAGCATTCATATTTTTTTTACCTTCATCACTTAAGGTACATATCTTACCATCTTTATCTTCAAAACCTTCCTCCATTATAGATGCTATTGCAAGGGACATATTTATGGCAGCATCCGCTGAACGACAAGTCAACTTTATTGATTCCTGTATCAAATCACCCATGGCGATTAAGGCTTCATTCGTTTTTACTGCTGCATTACCGAGGGCTTCGGTTTTTTTCTTTGTTTGGCCCCCAAAAAGATTTTCAATACCTCCTAATTTTATTGAGTTAGCGGATTCTGCATATTTTTTAGCTATGGCAACCTGTTCACTAGCCTCATTCATTTTTTGGGCAATTTTTTTGGCCTCTTCTCGAAAAACAAGAGGAATGTGATCCTTGTTAATAGTTTGTAACTCATAACTATCCATTTCTCATCTCCTTAATGATTAATTTTAAGTCTTAATAGAGACTCTTGAGCATTTGACGAAATTTTTCACTATCACTACAGAAATCTTTAACCGATTTGTCTGCTTCCTGACTACTGCGCTCTATTACTTCTTTGGTCATTTTGATCGCTATAGCGCCCTCTATCACTTTTTCACCAAGAAAGTGATAGGCGTCATCCAATACGCACCATGTTTGGGCAATTTTATACTGGACAACAACGCCGCTCTGGGCGACAAGCTGTATTTGCAGTTTATCTTTCTTTCCATTGTTGCGGCATTTGTCCATAAAATAGAGAACAATGGTGGTTAACAGTCCTCCCGCAAGGGCGGAAAGTGTTACCGCAAGGGCATCGCTTACCGTGCGCGTCTCTCCACCGATCGCAGGAATGGGAAACATCATAAGAGGCTGTAAACCGGGTATAGATTGCAGCAGTTTTTCTAAAGCCGCGCTTAACCCAAGGGAAGCGGCGCCGATTAGTCCCGCGGTAAGTATTTTCAATGCCTGATAATGGGCTTCTTCCCTGTCCATCCCTTCCGGCGGATTTACCAGCATTTTGACTGCCTGCCATAATGAGACAAATCCGGCGCGTATCATGTCCGCGATTTTTTTCAGGGTAGTTGCGAACAAATTGATAATAAATACCACAATATTTGAAAGAAACGAGGTAATACCCGCTTCAAGGCTTCCCGACAAAAGGTCCTTCCATTTCGCTTTTATATCCTTAATAACGGCTTCTATTCGTTCCTTAAATCGGATAAATATTTCCTTTAAAGTTTCATTGTCCCGTTCACGGAAGGTTGTACGGATTTCTTCAAAAACCGCGTGGGTTAATTCTCGTAAGACCGCGCCAAGGGCAGAATATGCCGCTATATTCGCGGCATCTTTTAAACCAGTGACCGCTAATTCGGCGCTGTATTTCTTTACGGCAGCAACCGTAATCTCTTTTTTTATAAAGTGCCGCGCTTCTGCGTCTCTTTTTAATGCCTTTTCCCGGTCAATTCCAAATTGTTCTCCTTTTGTTCCACCCTGTTTGTCAGGCGTGTTAAGCCATTCTTTCATTGGCTTATCGCCTTTTGATTGATTGGCGCTTCCTTCTGTCCATGCAAGATTTTTGTCATCGATTGCCATCTTCGCCCGTTCTTCCGGTGTTTTGAAAAGGTGGTTCGAGGCGCCGCGCTCTATTTCCTTTAGGGAAACAATATGGTCAAGATGAGCCCGTCCATCTTTAGGTAAAGGTTTTCTGGTATAGGCATCAATAATCCGGTCTTCCCGCTGAAATGCCTCCTTTCTTTTTGCTGAAAGCGGATCATCATAGCCGGCGCTCTTGCGGACATCCGGCCATGGCCGACTCCCGTCGTTATTGGCTTTATAGGTATCGTATTTCTGTCTGTCTTGTTCGGTAGCGGTTATTCCGTTTTCAAAATTATGTTCTGTGGTAACATTACCGCCGTCTTTTGTTTCAATAAACATTCCGGCAAGCCCAAATTGGCCGGTAATTGTTTCGATAACGGTTGTTTTGCATAAATCGAGCAGGGACGCGCTATCTTCTTTTGAAAATTGGTCATGGAGAGCGTCCAATTCCCGCAAGGCTTCTTCCAAGCCTTCATTGATTTCAATTTTGACCATATCCTGTTCGGATAATGTATCAAGGTCTTTAATCATTTCTATAAAATCGACGCTCAAAAGATCGACATTTTCCATTACTTCATAGTATAGTATAGATAGTATTTTGTCAAGTTGTCAGACTGCCTATAGTATAGGAGGTTTTATCTGAGGTATCATAAATCATTTAGATTTTTAACAAGTGTTAAAATACTGTGAGGATTGCGGGTATCATAGACCCAATTACTGTCAAAATCTTCAATGCCCCCTTTGTTTTCGCTTTCACCAATGATAAGGCTGTAAAACTTTGTTTTGCTTTCCTCAAACTCCTGCTCCGCCTGTTCAAACACATGGAATCCGGCGTTCTGTCCGCCTCTTCCCCAGACTGATTCTCTTTTATATAATAAGAATTATTATGGAGAGGAAAAACGACCATTGGGCCGACGAGACTGCGGCAAAGATAATTCGAGAGAAAGGCGAAAAACCACATTATACCTGCGCCTCCGGCATTACCCCTTCCGGGACCGTGCATATCGGTAATTTTAGAGAGATTATTTCGGTGGACCTGGTAGTCCGGGCGTTGCGGGATTTGGGTAAACAGGCGCGGTTTATCTATTCTTGGGATGATTATGATGTATTCCGTAAGGTGCCTAAAAATATGCCTAATCAGGAAGAATTGACCCAATTTCTTAGATTCCCTATCACTATGGTAAAAGACCCTTGGGAACGGGACGAGAGTTACGCCCGACACCATGAGGTTGATGTTGAATCTATGCTGCCTATCATGGGGATTCATCCTGAATATATCTATCAAGCAAGTCAATATCGAGCTTCAAAATATGCCCTTGGGATTCGTAAAGCTCTGGAACACCGGGAACAGTTAAAGGCTATTCTCGATAAATTCAGAGACGAAGAGCATAAGATCCAAGGCGAATGGTGGCCTATCAGCGTGTTTTGCGATTCATGTAATCGGGACGATACGGATATTGACGGGTGGGACAGGGAATGGAATGTTTCCTATCATTGTAATCTTTGCGGTCATACTGAAACCATGGATCTTCGTACTGCTAAAGGGGTCAAACTCGGCTGGCGAATAGACTGGCCCATGCGCTGGGAATATGAAAAAGTTGACTTTGAGCCTGCGGGAAAAGATCATCATAGTCAAGGCGGCTCTTTTGATACGGCCCGGCATGTATGCAAAGAGATTTACCGCTGGGACCCGCCGGTAACGTTCCGCTATGATTTCATCGGCATCAAAGGCTCAGTAGGAAAGATTTCCAGTTCTTCCGGCATAGTCGTTGATTTAAAGGATATTCTCAAGGTCTATACTCCGGAAATTGTTCGTTTCCTCTTTGCCGGCACTCGTCCTAATACGGAATTCACCATTTCCTTTGATTTAGACGTGATCAAAATCTACGAAGATTATGATCGGCTTGAACGCGTCGCCTGGAAAGCTGAACCCTCCAAAGACGAGGGAGCCTATCAGAAAGCACGGCGTATCTACGAGTTATCCCAAGTTGAGGCAATGCCCGCGGCAATGCCCTATCAGATTCCGTTTAGGCACCTCTGTAACCTTATCCAGATTGCTGATGGAGATATTGATAAGACCATTGCCGGATTAGCCGATTTTAAACCTGATCAGCTTCCCGGTATTAAGGCGCGGTGCAGGCGCGCCGCATACTGGATTGACAACTGTGCGCCTGAAGAATTCCGATTTAAGCTGCGTCCCGACGGGGAACAGGCGGAACTGACCCCTCAGGAAGCGGCGGCAGTACGGGAACTTAGAGATCAGGTTGTGTCCTGCATCGAACAATACAAGGACGATAAATCTTGTGCGGAAAGGATTTACAAAATCGCCGCCGATATGGGCTTAGACAGCAAGGCGCTGTTCCGAGCCGCATATCAAGCGCTTATCGGCAAAGATCAGGGTCCCCGGCTTGCGAATTTCCTGCGTTCTATCAATCAGAAACGGCTCTTGGGGATTCTGCAAGCCTATTAAGGAGAGACGAATCATATCGTGTAATGCCTGAGCTGAATCTTCGCTGCCTTCGGGGCGGCGCAGGTTTACGCTCCTAATGAGCGGGATTGCGCCGTATTTTTTCAATCGCGTTAGAAACCGCATCCCGTACATCCTTGGCGTAATGTTCATCATTACGCATTACTTCAGAAGTATAGAGAGAGCCTAAGAGGGAAACCCGATAGAGCGGTTTTACCCCATTTAAAGCCATAGCAGCCATATCCATTATACATTCCTTGCATCGGCATATTTCATCTTGGTATACTGCAAGCTGATTTTCAAGTTCCTGAAGAACCAGTTTTTCCGCTTCATTTTCCAGAAGTTCAAAATCATATTCATTGATTAGTGACATTTTTCTTCTCTATTAATTAGTATCGGTATTCTTGGCAAGAGATACAAATTTTGCATATTTTGACTGCAACCGCAGATTAACGGTCCCTACCGGTCCGTTCCGCTGCTTTGCCACAATAAGGTCCCGCTCAATCCCTTCCTCAACATCCGCATCTTTTTCCGTTTGAGTCCTGTCGGATTCCCGTTTTCCATGGAGAAACATAATAACATCCGCATCCTGTTCAATAGCTCCAGAATCTCTGATATTGGCTAAATTCGGCTTATCTTTTTCCGCTTCCCGGGTAAGCTGAGAAAGCGCTACAATAGGAATATTAAGTTCCCGAGCAAGACTTTTAAGAGACCGAGAGATTTCAGCGATTTGTTCATGCCTTGGAAGCCGAAAATTTTCAGAAGTTATCAAGGTTAAGTAATCAATAAAGAGGATTTGCACATTCTGCTGGGCCCGGAGCCGCCGAGACTGAGCTCTTAGGTCTAACAGTTTCATATTCGGCATATCCACAATATAAAGAGGAGCTTCGTAAATTCTGCTTGCGGTTTCAAATAGTTTATCATAATCCGTCTTATTCAGAAATCCGGTTTTGATAGCGTTAGCGTTAACTCGGGCTTCACTGGAAAAAAGCCGCAGCATCAGGGCTATATCGGACATTTCCAGGGTAAAAAAACCTGTAGAAATTCCCTTGTCAATAGCAATATGCCCGGCCATAGTTAAGGCTAACGCGGTTTTCCCCATCGAGGGACGGGCGCCGATGATGATAAGTTCTGCATTTTGAAAACCTGCGGTCAATTTATCCAGATCCTCAAACCCCGAGGGGATTCCAGTAATGTTCTTTTTGAGACTATAAAACCGTTCAATAACATCAACCGTTTGTTTAACGATTTCTTGGGCGCTTTTATAGGTAAACGTTTTACGGTTATCGCTTAACTCAAATAATTTCTGTTGAGCCTCTTCTAAAATGATCCGAGATTCCTGGGATTCATCAAAAGATTTGGCAATAGCCTCATTGGAAACTCGGATCAATGAACGTTTAAGGGAATAACTCTGAACAGTCTGAGCGTAATACTCGATATTGGCGCTTGAAGGCACCACATTGGTCAGGGAAGCCACATATCCGGGACCTCCTGTTTCTTCGAGCTTTCCATTCTGCCTGAGCGCTCCTGTAACGCTTAGAATATCCGCCTCAACGTCCTTATCATAAAGCTGCAATATAACGTCATAGATTTTGCCGTTTGCGTGAGAATAAAAATCATCCCCTCGCAGATACTGTATGGCCACAGGTATAGCATCCTTGTCCATCAACAATGCACCCAATACAGCCTGTTCCGCTAAGGGATCATGAGGAGGAATCGTATTTTTCAACCCTATAGTCCTATAAAACCCCGATTAGGACTGATTAAACTTAGATTCCTCAGAAGTCTCTGCCGGAGTGGCTTCGGGTAAAGCCGGTTCAGGCGCTGTTTCCTGTTTAGGTTCAGTCTCTCCCCGACGGTGACGCCCTTTGGCGGGGACTGGGGCTTTGGTTTCGATTTTAAGGGTCTGCCCCTGAACTATAACGGTTATCTCAGCCCCAGCGTTTTCATAGAGTTTAATCATCGCCTTGTATTTTCCCACGCTTTTAAACGTAGTCCCTGCAAGTTCGATGCGTTTCCGTTCAATCTGGAATCCCTGTCTGCCAAGTTCGTCAGCCACGGTTTGACTCGTAACCGCACCGTACAGTTTCCCGTTAGCCCCGGCAGGCATTGTTATCACCAGCTCAAGAGCTTCTAATCTATCCTTGATTCCAGTAGCGTTTTTCCGTTTTTCCTGCTTCCGGGCTTCAATTTCCTCTTTTCGAGTTTCAAACAGTTTAATAGTCTGTTCCGTATAGGGAAGGGCAATGCCTCGGGGAAAGAGAAAATTACGGGCATAACCTTTTGCGACATCCTTTACATCCCCTTCTTCTCCCAAGGGGGCAAGGTCTTTGTTAAGAATTACTTTCATTTTCAAGCTCCTTCTACGAATAATTGGTTCACATCCCCGGAGTAGAGGATGGTCCATCAGTTTTCGGCGCCCGCAAAGGCACCCAATGTTCAGCAATCCCCAGCAGAATCAGCAGTCCTAGACTGAACAGATTAATACCGGGGCTGAATATTAAAAAAATAATCAAGCCTGTAATTACCAGCCGCGTCAAAGGCGACAAATTCCGCTGGGATAAAAAACACCATACGATTCCCCAGCCTTGAGCCAAGTACAAAATACCGCAAATCGCCGCTATATTCCATACAACAATTTCAAGCGGCGCCAGGGCTGCCAATTTACTCAGCACAATTCCCAACAGGGAAAACGATAACACCCAGATGAGCCAAGGAGGGGTATAAAAATTGCTTATATGTTCTTGTACTGTTATACGGCGGATAAGCCGTACAAGCAGCAGGCTTATTTGACGGCTTATAAAAAAGATCATCATACAAGAAACGAGTCCTCCGCCTCGGAGCAACACTAACCCTAGAACCTTTGCAAGGGTTTCAGGCGTTACATACTGTTCCAAGAGTGAATGTTGTACTACGTCGGTGCTTGCGGAAGCCTTATAAATAGAACTAAGCATTTCCCCTTGAGCGTGCAGAAACTCATTAAAACCATTCTGGGTTGTCTCTATAATAAACAGTATTGACAATGCCCCGATAACAGAACCAAGGATAAACCGATACGGCAACGAAAGATGGATCTTCCCTAACCGCTTAATAGGAGGCGCTACTATCCAAGTAAAAACTACCATCATAAGAGCGAAGTACAGAATATCCATCCAGATAATATACTTATTAGCCCCTGAGGAGCCCAGTCTCAAACTTAGAGAAACCAATCCGTTTCCAAGAACCCCAACCCCCAGACTTACCCATACCGATGGGAGGTTATAACTATACGCCATAAACCCTAAAGGTACAAGAAAAAAAAACGTCGGCAACTGACTTTGGATCAATCCTACACTGAGGGCCCCGCAGATCAAGGCTGGTATAGAGGCGATTATACCGCCAGTTTTTATCCGGGGCATACTATTCAGTCGGCGACAAACGGAAGGAACGCGATAATCCGGGCCCGTTTAATTGCTGCCGCCAATGCCCGCTGATGTTTCGCACAGGTACCGGTAATGCGGCGAGGCAGGATTTTTCCGCGTTCTGTAATATAACGGCGGAATGAATCCGCATCCTTATAATCTATCTTCAATTTTTGAAGACAGAATTTACAAACCTTTTTCTTGAAGAAAACTTTTCCGGTTTTTCCTCCCCGGCCGGTTCGGTCTTCTCCGTCCCGACCGTCCATCTGAACATCCGTTCCCCGATCAAATCGCGGGGGACGTTCATTTTCTATATAGCGTTCATCACTCATATATAACTCCTTGAATCAAATTAGTTAGAAAGGAATATCATCGGCAAATCCATCGGAAGACATTCCGCTTGGAGGCTCCCGATTCTTATCCGCATAGCCCTCATTGCGGCGCTCCTGATACGCTGGTGGAAAGGGCGGCATATTTGCGTTGTTGCTGGCGCTGTTTCCGGTAAAACCGCCGCTTGAACTAGATGGAGCGCCTCCTAAAAGCTGCAAATTATTCGCTACAATTTCCACTTTTGACCGGTTTTGACCATCCTGTTCCCAGCGATCTTGCCGAAGCTCCCCGTCAACGCCTATCAGCTTGCCTTTAACCAGATATTGACCGAGGGCTTCTCCCTGTCTGCCCCAAACCACAATATCGAAAAAATTCGCTTCATCAACCCACTGCTCTCCATTTTTTCTGCGGCGGTTTACCGCAATAGAAAATTTACAAACAGCCTGACCATTGGCGGTATATTTGAGTTCTGCGTCTCTGGTCAACCTTCCGATTAAAATAACATGATTAAGATCAGGCATAGAACCTCCCTATTCCTCTACTTTTACAAAGAGGTATTTCAGGATATTAGGGTTAAGTTTAAAAATCCGGTCTAAAACCGCGATTTTCGCCGGTTCAAGTTTAAGGGTGAACAAGAGGTATCGTCCTCGTTTCCGTTTTTTAATTTCATACGCAAGATCTTTATCTCCGATCTCATCGGTTTTTTCGATCTCGCCGCCGTTAGCGGTAAGGTCAGTTACTACCTGTTCACGACCCGCTTGATACTGGTCTTCTTCCAAAGGAAAAATAACCGTCAATTCATATTGACGCATGAGTCCTCCTTGCGGACACAAGAAAATGATCCGCCCCAGGGACGGATAAAGAGGTAATTTATACTATCTGAAATAGAAAACCTCGTCAATACATTACAAACCATCAGACAAAAGCCAAGGGCTTTTCAACACCCCAGACTGACCCGCAGATCCCCCGCTGGATCATGTTTTACCTGAATCCGCAGAACAATACGTTCTAAATCTTCTGGTCTCCTGGTATTCTGCACCACCATATCCGCCAGAGCGAGAACCCGGGCCGCAGTAGGCTTCATAGCAGGATGAGCGCTGTTAATCAGCATAATGAAACAGCCCGGATGTACTACTTCCCTAAGACTATTGGATTCGCAGAAGATTAACGCATCTTTGGGAATTTTTTCCAAAAACGCGCTGTACCCTTCCGCTAAGGCGCTGTACAAAGAGCGGAGCCAGAAAACATGGTCCGCCCCGGCATCAAGCAATGCCCCAGTATCTTTTTCAGGAGCCTCGCCGCGTTCTTCTGCCAGTATAAAAGGAAGATTTCCAAGATTACCGCAAGCCCCGCAGCCGCATCCCCCGCGGCAACATAAAACGCCTGCTTCGGCAATGCTGGTTATCTTGAGAACCGCGATAGGAAAACGTCCTTTCCAGACTTTGATAAACGCCTTGACCAGGGTTGTTTTTCCCGTATTTTGACCGGACGAACCAATAAGAATCATCCGTTTGGACCGCACCATAGAGGGTTCGCCTTATACCCCAAGTTTGTTGATGATTTCTCCCAGAGCCTGTTTGATGGGGGCATCTTCCGGCAGTGCAACAAGGGGGTTGCCGGCGGCGTCGTATTGATACACCTTATTATCTTGAGGTATTACGCCGATCAAAGACAGGTTCCAGGCATTAATTTCTTCTTTTATACCATCGTCTAATTTCCCTTCAGGCACACGGTTTACAATGAGATGCACCGCCTTTACCTTGAGGTCTAGGTCTTGAATCATCTGAGCGCTTCGTCCCGCGGCTTGGATGCCCCGGCGGGAACAGTCGCTGACCAGCAGGATCAGATCCACCGGCGGGAGGATCCCCCGGCTGATATGTTCCAGTCCGGCTTCATTATCTACCACCATATATTTGTAATTTTTATAATACTTATACAGTTGATCTCTGAGCAGATCATTAACATAGCAGTAACAACCTTTTCCCTGAGTTTTACCCATTACCAGCATATCATAATCATCTTCTTCGATTAAAGCGGAACCGAATTTATAGTTAGCGTATTCCTGCTTAGACATACTTGGAGGAATAGGGCTTTTATCATTCACTTCCGCTTTAGCTATTTCTTCCCGCAGATCCCCCAGGGTCATTTCTATTTTTACCCCCAAGACTTCATTCAAATTAGAATTAGCATCTGCATCCACCGCGAGAATCGGTCCCTTTCCTGTCTTGACCAAATGATCAATAAATAAGCCGCAAACCGTTGTTTTTCCGGTGCCGCCTTTGCCTGCCATGGCTATTGAATACGTCATAATTATCTCCTCTTCAAATGTACGCTTCCCTTTGTTTTCAGTCAAGGACTGAGGGTCAGTATTTTGGAGAAGGAAAAACCCGCCCCGGGACTGCTGGTAGATATCCGCTGGAGGCACCCATAGGGCTGCTCACCATTCCTGGGGCTGAAAACCTTCGGGGGGATCAATGAGACGCACCGAAGCGCCGGTTAATTCCAGCACAAAAAAGCCCGCTTTATACGCATAGTTGTGAACGTCTGGGTCAACCGTACCGCCGGCTATCGCGCCTATAAGCCGCTTTCCCAAGGTTTCGGCCGGCGGAAACTTACGGATAAGGTCCATCCGCTTAATATGATGTTCCACGTCGTTTATGGCAGGCTCCCGCTTCACTTCAACCGCCA
>JAITHD010000130.1 GCA_031280155.1 Treponema sp.
TTAGGACTTAGGCTTGATTACGCAACTAAAAATTTCTGCTTTTATAACCGGGGCAGGGTGTAAGAAATCCTGCCGGCTCGGATATCCTCCATAAAAGCATTGAATTTAGCTCGAATCTCTTCAGGAACAAAATTCGTATACCCCGGATCGTCGGCAATAAAGTCCAGATATCCTTCTTTTACGCCTACGATTTTTGAACTGCCGTATTGGATTTTTCCAGCCTGTACTTCAGCGAGAATTTCTTCAACCAGCTTTTTTTGCTCCATCACTCCGCATCCGACAATGATCCCCGGAGCGCTTTGATAGGCATTGACGTTGTGATACACCAGATACGCTCCTTGTTCCTGAGCGGTCTTGATTACCCCTTGGGCGGCGCCTCCGGCAATAACAGCGAATACATCGACGCCTGCGGTAATCATACTGGAAGCAAGTTCAGCCGCTTTGTTTGCGTCAAACCAGTTCCCGATGATTCTCAAATCTACTGTTATCTCTGGATCAACCAGTTGAGCCCCTGCAAGAAAACCCGGAACCATGTGATTATTTAAGAGAGGATATTCTTGGGACGCAATAAAACCAATCCGTTTATCCGAAGCAGCGTGCTCCATAGCGCTGGTGGTAATAAGACCTGCCAGATATCCCAGATAAAGGGATTGTTCATACTGGTTAAACAGATAAGTGCTGATTTGCGGATTCCCGGAAAAATCCGCGTCAGTAATGATGAATTTCTGATTAGGAAATTTTTTCGCCACATTAGCGCAGAGTTCCGGCAGTGAGGGATTAGAGGTGAGAACCAGATTATATTCACCGCTTGCAACTAAACTGGTAAGCTGTTCTTCCCATTCAGCTTGATTAAAGCCCGCTTCATACACCTTGGTCTTCACCTGAGGGTGGGCTGCGGCGAAACTCTCCGCCCCTGCAACCAGCTGTTCATAAGGCGGACTTCCAGCCACCATTCCGGGAATATAAACCAATATTGATAAGGTTTCAGTTTCTTTGGCTTTAGGCGCGGATTGTTTTGAAGGTCCTCCAAACAACGACGAGCCAACTAACAGGAGAAGCGCTCCTATTACGATTCTTATTTTTCCTTTAATCATACGAATCCTTCTTTTATAGATAGATACATTTAAAATATATCATTTCCAAAAATAATACAAGCTCCTTTAAGAGATACAATCACCGCCATAATAAGCGTTGAAGACCTGCTGTACCGCATTTTGGCAGTCCTGCAAAAAAGACCGGTGTTTTTCCAGAAAGGCAAGTCCTTCGTCGGTAAGATAGGCTTTACCGCCGCCTTTACCGCCTTGATAACGAACCGCTACGGAAAATCCAAGATATCCTTCCAAGGTTTTGAGGAGTTTCCAGCCTTTACTGTAAGACATCCGCATATTTTCACAGGCTTGACGGACATTGCCAGTCTCCTTAATAGCCAGAAGCAAGGTTATCATACCAGGTCCGCAAAAGGATTTTTCCATTCCAGAGGCAACCAAAAAAACTTTAACCGTCGGCTGTATCTCTTTTTCAGGGTCCGCCGAAGTGTGTCCTGGGTCTGTTCTTTCTTTCAGCGCCATTTTTTCACCTCAAATTGATATGCTTTTCTCATTGAGATTACTAAAATCCGCAGAAAAATGCAAGCCCTTCTGGGAGCGCCGCAATAGTATTCAATTATTTGCGCCCTGTTATCCGCTGTTCAGGGTTTTCTGAAGCGCCGTACTGGTTTATGTATTCCAAGATTTCCTGATTATCAATGTCCAGAAGCGGTTCCGGACGGCTGAGTTCTACTGTAATGATCGACATTGGATGCCGTTGTTTAATTAACCGCCCGGATTCGCCGGGCTGGAGGCAAAGCAGCTCTTCCCGAAAGGTCCGGGAAAAAAGCGCCGGCGATCCGCCCTCCCCCTGAAATGCGGGCTGGACAATGCATCCTGTGGAACGAGCTTCCAGCACCTTACCCAGGGTATCCTGATCAAGCAGAGGCTGATCGCAGGGGAAAAATACATAATACTCGGCATCGGAAGCCTCAACCCCTAGACGGATGCTTTCACCCTGTCCCTGCTCAGGATGTTCATTCCTGATTATCCGCACCGGCAGGTCTTGGGCAAGAGACATGACCGGTTCAGCGGCGGCAATAAAGAAAATCCGCTGAAAGTACGGTACGCCGCAAACCAGTTCAAGGGTATGCCGGGCAAGGGCTTTTCCCCGGAAAGGAAGGAGCAGTTTATTGACGTTCCCAAAACGTTTTGAGAATCCTGAAGCCATAAGTATAGCGTCGATAGTATCGTTAGAAGCCGGATTTTCCATAACAATACCCCATGATATATCAGAAAGAAGTCAGGGGCAACCAGGAATCCGGGAACCGCTCCCGCCCAAAGCCCGCAAGAAAAGCGTGTTTAGACTCCCAGGTCAAACCGGAATCAAACACCGCTTGATTGCCGCAGACAAGGTTTTGATCCCTCTTATGAGGGATTTTTTTTACGGAATGAGGAAATCAGCATACGGACATAAGGAATACGCCGTTCCCGGAATGTTTTTAAAGCCTCCCGGAATGTTGGGAGAGATTCACGGAATGTTTTGGAAGCCTCCCGGAATGTTTTGGAAGATTCCCGGAATGTTGGGAGAGATTCCCAAAATGTTTTTAAAGTTCCCGGAATGTTATATGAGACATATTATAAATAATAGAATAAAAATTTAGAGATAAAAATAGCAGAACAAAGAATATGGTAAAATACCGCCGGTCAAAGCTCCCGGCGGCACGAGACGCCCCGCTAATGTATCACGATATTCACCAGTTTGTCCGGCACGGTGATGATCTTGGCTACGGTACGCCCCTCAAGCCACTTGGCGATTCCCGGCAGCGCCTTG
>JAITHD010000176.1 GCA_031280155.1 Treponema sp.
TGCTGCTTTTCCAAGAAGCTCTTCAATCATTGGAAAGCCTTCAATATGGCCTTCCACTACATCAATTATGGTTTCGTTTGACCTTCATCATACTTTGTGGATCACCTCCAAATTTTTATCTAACCTCCATCCAATCTTGAATGTTTCCTTTTTTTAATAAAACTCAATAAACTTGCATAGTATCTCAATAAAGACTATCATGTTATGAAGATGATTGCTATCGGTCTTGGAAAACGGGAAGGACCGGATATTTGTCACTACAATGGTTTCAGTAAATGTGATTACTATTGCTAAAACCAAGAAAAAACATCATATTATAGAATAATGACGAGAAAATTTTTCAGGGTAATAACGGTTATTACGTTTCTTTTAACTGCCTTTGGGATTGGCGCTTTAATTTGGTTTCCTAGAGAGCCTTCAAATCTTCCTGTCAAGAAACAGCAGCGTCAGACTAAGGTTATTGTTCCTCAAACAGGAGGGACTGAACAAATGATCCCTGAAGATGTTGAAATTGAACTTATAGCTTACGAAGAGCGCATAACCGCGAAAGCGGCTCTCAATGACGGGGAGCTTCTGGTAAGTCTCCTTACTAATAATTTCGACGACGATCCGGAAGAAGAGCAGATCATTGCGTATCGGAATCTTACTGAAAAAGACGCTCCTATTTATATTACCTATATTGACTTTGATGAAAGTACCCAGGAATATATTCGGCTTTGGAACGCGCCTACCGCGGCGACTCGTCCGGGTACGATAAGCATCGCTATGCAGGATTTAATCGGAGACCGAATTTACTGCGTGATCCTCACCGGCATGAATGGGTCCGGCGAATATACGATGACTATATTCAGAAAAAACATTGTAGAAGGGGATCATTTTCCTTTTAATAAAATAGCGGAATTACGGGCGAACGGCTCTATTTCCATTCAGGAAACCCAGCGTACTCAGGCGTATCAGCAGGGATACGCTAAAGGACAGAGTTTTTCACTGGTTGCCCGCAGCCGGGACGAGTCCTCTGCCAATCCTATGGATCAAAAAGAAGTTATCTACACATTTAATGAAGTTCGAGGTATTTATGAACAAAGCAGTCTTATCCATATACCGGGAAAACAGATAGAACAGTACCGGCTGCAAGAGTTGTTAAGCAGCGCCGAGTCATTTGAACGTTTCATAGACGGACTTTGGTACTATGTGAGTCCTCAAGGGACTATCGATACTCGTCAATATATGTATTTTGATCCCCAAAATCAAGAACTCATCTTTTACGGCGACGAAGCCCAGCAAGTATTTGTATGGCAACATTCCAGTCTAACCCGTTATGGTCTGTACGTCACAAGTCAAAATATTTCCGTTACCAATCTCAAGCGTTCTTTAGATATAGAGCTTGAATCCTTGGAAAGCATAAGGGTAAAAGTTTCTGAGGACGTGCGGATACGGATTGGGGTTAACGCTTCTTGGGATGGTTCTTATCGAAAGGCTACGTCTTTAGAATATCAGCCTCAGCAGCGGCTGTTTCCTATACCTTCCTATATTGAGGCTCAATATAACGGTTCTATCGGGATGTTGCAGTTTTCTGAAAATGGGCTGTATACCTTGTCTTCAGGTGAAACAAACCGAAAAGGAAAATATGCATTCTTTCAAATAAACGATTATGATCTGGTGGAATTCCGCTCGGAAAAGGGGTTTCCGATTTCAGATTCCAAATCCGAGGTTTCAAGAGAGTTGTATCTAGTGGAATATGCAGCCAAGCCGGAGGACTTGAAAGAAAAAAATATAAAATTCCCAGAGAATCTTACATTGTATCCTGCTCAAGTCAGCACCAAAGGGGTACAAAAATTACACCAGCCCGCTATTTTTCTTGTCGCCTATAACCCTATGGAAGAGGCAGCCCCTCAAACGGCGGAAGAGCCGATAATCCCCGCAACCGAGGAAACGCCGGTTCCGGTTCTCACCTTCTCTTCGCAGCCTGAATATTTCAGTCCCGACGGCGACGGCGTAGACGATGAACTTTCGATATTCCTTGGTATCCAATCGGTTTATCCTATTGGGTCTTGGAGTTTTGAAATAAAAGAACCTCAGCCGCCTTATCAGATATTCTATCGGTTTGAGGGCAAGGGCAAGCCTGCGGACCGGCTTGTGTGGAACGGTAAGAGCAGCAAAGGGGAATTGGTACAAGCCGCGACAGATTATCTTTTTACGTTTAAGGCTGAAGACACTCAAGGCGGAGCCGGCATCTTAGAAGGACATATCGGGGTTGACGTCCTGGTCATTCGGGAGGGCGCCGGACTGCGGATACAGGTTCCTTCTATTATATTCCGGGCAGGGTACGCGGATTTTCTGGAGCTTCCCAAAGAAACAGTTGATAACAATAATCGAGTGCTGCGGCGTATTGCGGAAATCCTGAATAAATTCCGGGACTATCGGGTTTTGGTTGAAGGTCATGCGAACCGTACCCAAATAAAGGACGTGGACGCTGTTGAGGAAGAGCGGAATGAATTGCAGCCTTTGAGCGACGCCCGGGCCCGATCGGTTGTAAACTATCTGGTAGAATTCGGAGTAACCCGGGGACGTTTAAATGCAATAGGTATGGGCAGCACCAAACCAGTCGCCTCTTTAGAAGACCGCAATAATTGGTGGAAAAACCGCCGGGTAGAGTTTATCTTGATCAAATAGTGAAACCCCATTTCAGTTTGCGCTTTGATATAGCGGTTCTGGTAAAACCGCCGTACTATATCAGGCGCAAACTGTTGTTATTAAACCTGTTGTCAGCTACCCCTGCCTAAAGGCAGGGGTTTTACGGCTAACCTGATAAAGAGAAGTCCTCCACTCAAATAACAGAGTCTTGTTGCTTCCATTTTTTTCAGCTATCTGATATAATGTATAAATAATGAGGAGACACCTATGAAAATTGGCGCTCAGTTGTATTCCGCACGAGATTACACTAAAACCCCGGCGGATATTGAGGATACCCTGCGGAAGGTTAAGGCTATTGGGTTTGAGGTTATTCAGATTTCCGGCTTTGGTCCCTGTGACGTTGACCTTTTAGCCGGCTGGGTTAAGGAACTTGGATTGGATGTGTGCGTTACCCATACGCCTTGGGCAAGACTGGCGGATCCGGCGGAATTGAAAAAGGTTGTTGCTGAACACCGGAAAATCGGCTGTACTCAAATTGGTCTTGGCTGCCGTCCGGTAGATGTTTTCCCCAATAGTTATGAGGGGTATACTCGTTTCATCAAAAAGATACATGAAATCTGCCGTCAAGTCAAAGCCGAGGGAATGACCTTCGGTTATCATAACCATGACTTCGAGTTTCAGAAGTGGAACGGTCAGCTTGCTTTCGACCGCATCATTGAGGAATGTCCTGATTTACAGTTTATTTTGGATACCTTCTGGGTACACTCAGGCGGAGCTAATCCGGTCAAATATATCAAAAAACTGGCAGGACGCATCAAGGTTATCCACTTCAAAGATTATCGGATCAAAAACCATGTCCGGCAGTTTGCGGAAATCGGTGAGGGAAATCTTGATTGGGCTGAAATCATCGCCGCTTGTAAGGAAACGTCTGTTCCTTACGCGGTTATCGAGCAGGATGGGGATTTTTTAATAGATCCCTTTGAAAGTTTTGGATTGAGCTTGAAGTTTTTACAGGAAAACGTATAATCCCCCGGATACTATTAGTTTGCGGCGGCTCCTATCCATCGCAAACTAAACTATCCCTATAGTAATCGTACAATATGGAGGTCCTATGGATATTTCATTGCAATTATATTCTATAAAAGAAGAAGCCGCGGAACGGTTTGAACAAGCCTTAGAACTGACTGAAAAAGCCGGTTATCAAGGCGTTGAGTTCGCCGGATATTTTGGTAAAACCAGTGAACAGATGAAAGCCTTACTGAATCAGCATCATCTAAAACCAGTAAGCACCCATGTAGGGCTTCAGCGTTTACAGGAAGGCTTAGACGAAGAGCTTGAATACGCCAAACAGCTTGGGTACAATCTCATTATCTGTCCTTACAGCAGTTGTGAAACAAAGGGTCAAACTCTTGAGGACGCCAAATTCCTAGAAACCTGCGCGCAAAAAGCCGCAAAAAAAGGCATTATCATTGGTTATCACAATCACGCTCATGAGTTTAAGCAGTTCGACGGAAAGTATGCGCTGGATATTCTGCTGGAAGCAGCGCCAACCGTTAAATTTGAGCCTGATCTATACTGGATAGCCCTTGGCGAGGCGGATCCAGTACAGTATATCGCTCCGCTGGCAAAGGCTGGCCGGATCTGCGCGATTCATGCGAAAGAATTGGCGAAAACAGGCAGAGACAACGTGTACATAGGTCAAGGAAAAATTGATTTTCTTGCTATAGCCAAGATGTGTCCCCCATCGGTTTATCCATGGATCCTGGAGCAGGAAGAATTTACCAGTGACCATTACGACGGTATTGCTCAAAGCCGCCAAGGATTGCAGCGTATCTTTGAGCGGCTTTGAAGCAGCCCCCTATCTGGTCGATGAGTCATCTGAATATATCGTGGTCTACAAGCCCTCGCGGATGCATTCGGTTCCTTTGAAGGGTGATTCCGAAGCCCCTGAAGCGCCTAAGAATACTTTACTGGATTGGTGCGTGAGGTTCTTCCCGGAAGTGCAAAATCCTAGGGGAAAACAGTCTTGGGAAGGAGGGATCCTTCACCGGCTTGATTATGAAACTCAGGGATTGGTTTTATTTGCCAAGACTCAAAGGGCGTTGGAGAATTTGCGTATTCAGCAGGAAGAGGGGCGTTTTATCAAATTTTACAGCGCCTTGGGGCGGTTTTGTTGTGCTCAGTCCTTGCCGGGGTTTCCGGGTCCTCCCCAGTTCAAAACGGTTCCGTTTACCATTGCAAGCGGTTTTCGTGCTTTTGGTCCGGCTCGGCAGTCGGTCAGACCAGTTGTAGATTTTTCGGCAAGAAGGAAACATATCGCCTTAGACCGGGGAAATCTATACTGTACCGAAATTCTTGAACAATGGAAAACTGAAGATTATACCTGTTTTCATGTGCAGATTAGACGGGGTTTCAGACATCAAATCCGCTGCCATTTAGCCTGGATCAGGTTTCCCTTACTGAATGATACGCTTTATGGAGGGTTCGCAGAGAAAGCCGACAACGCGCCTTTAGGGCTCACTGCTTGGGCTATTGCTTTTTACGATCCGGTTTCAGGAAAATCTCGATGTTATAAGATTTTTCCCCATAGAGGACTTGAATTTATCCGGTTCGCCGTAAAACCCCTGCCTTTAGGCTAAAACTTGACCCACAAATTACGGCAGCCAATGGCGGCAGGCAAGCAAGGTATTGAGCGCAGTAAGCCCGGCGGCCCAAATCGTTTTAACGCTATCCGGATCAGAAACAACTGTCCCGCCTGCTCTGCCGCGTCAAACAGCTCGTACATATCCCCTTCCCGTCCGCATACACTCACCGTTTGCACCCCTGCGGTATACCGCGGGCGCTTTCGCCCAGGGTTGTCCCCCGCCGGCAACGCTCTTTTTCTTCCAAC
>JAITHD010000084.1 GCA_031280155.1 Treponema sp.
TGCTTATGGCCCAGGTTATTACCAAGTATGTGCGGTTTATCGATCCACATATAGTACACGCGGTAGTTCAGGATAACCGCCGGCACCAGGAACGTTGGAGCGCGCTGCTGCGGGACCGAGGCATAGACCCTCAGCTTTATCTGTGGGAGGGGTCTTCCTGCTGTTTCCCCGGGGTCCGCCGGTATCGGGGAGACCTAGAAAAAGCCGCGTACACCAGCCGCCAAAATACAGGGGAAGGAGCTTTTCCTGACGCGCTGGTTTTGGACTTTAACGAGTATCCCAAAAAACTCTGCACCTCTATATTAGGCGATTCCCTTAGCGCGGTGCTGCATAGTTACTCGCTTATACACGTTCTGGGACACACAGCAATAACAAACCTTATGTGGATTGAAGCCCCTGAAAATCAGTATATCCTGGACAAAGGGGTTTACGGCTTATTTACCAGCCCCGCAAACACAATTTACGCGCCGAACAGTCTGCTGAACACGATAAGTCTAAACCCCAAACTCAAGAGCCTTCTCGTGGAACGCCAGCTTAGGCTCTACCGAAAAGTCTGCACCATCCTCCCTGAGGGGATGAAACTCTACTCAGACCGCCGGGACCGGGGCGAAGCCTGGCACATTGACCGGTTTGAATGGGCCCCTTGTTTCGGGGCGGACTTTTCAGCAAAAGCCTTTCTCGCGTACCGTCAGGAAACAATGAACGCCTTATTCGGCATATAATCTTACGTCAGACAAGGAAAAAGCACGCCCTCAAGTATATCTAGGTTAATCCGCAAGACCCTTCAATCTTCCCGTCCCCCAATCCCTAAGTTTCACGCCTGAGCGGTTTCATACAGAGATTCCACAGTAGAAAAATCTAATTCCGTCATTTCCGCAATTTCCGCAGGATCCCATCCTTTATTAATGAGCTTTTGAGCAAGCCGAATCTTTTCCGCTTGTTTCACTTGCTTTTCTATATCTGCCTCTATTTGTTTTCGCAGTTCCGCTTCTACCCGTGCGATTACGCCGGCTTCCTCAAATACTTCCATCAACGTAGGATATTTCATTATTTGTAATGCCTCCCTCACCTTTTGTTTATTAGCCCGCAATAAAACGTCGATATAGGCGCTCACTGCTACGCGGCGTCCGGGCAGCGCCGCATTCACCACCTGCTCTAATGTTTCCGCGCTCAAATCATTACGCAAACTATAAAGAAATAGATTATTTTCCGCTGATAACCGCTTGGTCTCTATCAGTTGTATAGGAAAAGGAGTTCCGGTAACACCATAAATGCCGCAGCGCTGTTCCGTTACCTTCCAGCCCCATGCCTTCTGGACGTGGGCAATCACCGATTGAGGATGCTTCATCGCTACAAACGAAAGGGATATATCCTTTATATCCAGCTTGTTCAATACTTTATACAACAGAACATACACCAACCCCTTGTAAAAATCATCAACCGATACATAATCCGCCGGACTTTTGAACTCAAACACGTTATACCGCCTAAACTCCTGGGTTATAGGATTATCAATAACCGTTTCCGTCAGTTTCTTGATGATCAATACATCTATCTTGAGGGGTTCCGTCGTAAGCTGATGTTCTGATTCAAAATGCAAAACCTCCAAATAGGCTTCAAGCTCCAGTTGCAACGCTTGAAAAAATGCGGGATCCCAAGCAATATCGTTATCTTTATCCACGATACAACCCCTTCATGCTTTAAATGATACCAAAAAAATCTGATCTTATCAACCGTTACTATATTAAACCCGGAACGCCAGCACAGACCTTATTCGTGAGAAACGAGTTTTTTGACCCCTGAGACAGCGACCATAAATCCTAAAATGAGAAGCAATACCGCAAAAACAAGCTGCAAACCATCGGCGTTCCAGGAAAACCCACCGGAAAGAAACGCGGCGCTCTTGTTTCTTATCGTAAAAAAGAGCGCGGTAAAGGTAACGCCAAGCATTACCGCCGCCGGCGCATAGAGCATAACCCCCTTACGATTTGTTTTTTTCAAAAAGACCGCGCAGGAGATGAGTCCTAACGCCGCAAGCATCTGATTGGCTGATCCAAAAAGAGGCCAAATATTTTCGTACCCCACAATCGTAAGGAGGTAACTCAAAAAAAGCGTAAGAAACGTAGCAACAAATTTGTTGGCAAGCCCTTTGGCAGGACCAGAGACTCCGCCGGCTTCGTCGGTCCATAATTCCTGAAACGCCAGCCGTCCTACCCGGACGCCGGAATCCAGGGAGGTAAGCGCAAAAGCTGAAATCGCGAGAGTTACCAGGGTAAAAACAACCTCTTCCGGGAGTCCTAACGTTGTTAAAAATCCGGCCACTGCGGCGGCGAATATTTGCGGCGGCGTCCCTTGCGGAAGGGTTCCGCCAACCGCAAGAGCCCCGACAGCAATAAGGGAAATAACCGCGAGAAAACTTTCAACAAGCATCGCTCCAAATGAAATAGGCAGAATATGCCGCTCATTTTCCACTTGTTTTGAGGCCGTTCCTGATGCAATAAGACTGTGAATCCCTGAAATGGCGCCGCAGGCAACAGTAATAAAAAGCATAGGGAAAAGAGAACTGCCGTTTACCGTAAAGCTGGTAAAAGCCGGAAGATTGATCACCGGCGCTGAAACCAAAATGCCGATAAACGCGGCAAGAATCATCGCAACAAGCAGAAACGAGTTAAGATAATCCCGAGGCTGAAGAAGGACCCAAACCGGCGTTACCGACGCGACAAACACATAACCGAATACGAGACAGCGCCAAAAGGATTTGCTTAAAAAAAGCGGAAACCCAAGCCCCAAGGCAATACAGGCCGCAAGCAGCGCTGCCGCGATAAATCCGGTAATAATTCCGCTGTACCGTATCTTTCTGATAAAAAAACCAAGAAAAACCGCGGCAATAATAAAAAGCATCGATGTCGCCGCCACCGAAGCATTAGCCGAATTTCGCACGCCGTCGCCGCCAACGCCGGTAAAGGTTACGGCAACAATATCGACAAAAGCGGCAACAGCCAAAATCGAGAAAAGCCATACAAAAAGCAGAAAAACCTGTTTCCCTGTTTTTCCAATATACACTTCAATAATATAACCTATAGTCTTTCCTTTGTTTTTAACCGATCCATACATCGCGGCAAAATCCTGGACCGCGCCGAAAAAAACGCCTCCCAAAATAACCCACAGCAGCACCGGCAGCCACCCAAACGACGCGGCAATAATGGGACCGTTAATGGGACCCGCCCCGGCAATCGACGCAAACTCATGCCCAAACACGACGCCCGGAGGAGTCGGCACATAATCAACCCCGTCTTCAAGCTCGTAAGCCGGCGTTTTTTTCTGAGGGTCTATACCCCAAAGCCGCTCAAGATACCGTCCGTAAAAAAAATACGCCGCCCCAAGCAGCAGGGCGGCAACAATGAGTATCAGTAATCCATTCATACCTTTCTCCTTAGAACCCTTAGATGTACTGTTTTAACTATACCTGATTCTAAGGCTTCTTCACAATCCGTCTATCAGGGATTCTTTACCGGCTTTGACATATCTACAGAAGCGGACCGCGGAAAAACCGCCGGCTTCCTCAATTTCCAGTCAAGGTTAGGATTTCATATTGTCCTGCCTTGACTGAGGCTGTTTTAAATCTGAACGGCAGAAACAGTCCGTGAGGTGATCGTTCACCAACCCTGAAGCCTGCATAAACGCATAGATAATGGTGGGTCCCACAAAAGAAAAGCCGCGTTTTTTCAGTTCTTTGGATATCCGAGCTGAAAGTTCTGTGTATGCTGGAACTTCCTTCATGGTTTTGTAGTGGTTGACTATTGGTTTTCCTTCTACCCAATCCCAAAACCATTGGGCAAAACCAGGACCTTCCATCATAGCCAGATAACTTTGAGCGTTCCCAATGGCTGACAGAATCTTCCGTTTATTGCGGATAATCCCCGGATTTCCCATAAGCCGAGCAACCTCTTTGTTTCCATAGCGGGCTATTTTTTCTGGATTCATGCCGTCAAAAGCCTCCCGATAGGCTTCACGACGTTTCAAAATCGTAATCCAAGAAAGTCCCGCCTGAGCGCCGTCCAAAATGAGGGCTTCAAAAAGTTCAATGTCCTTTTTAACTGGATTCCCCCATTCTTCGTCATGATATTTCATATATAGCTCGTCCCCAAGACACCAAGGACACCGGATTATGTTCATCCTGATTTCCGTTAAATTTCTGTAAACGTAACCCGTTGGATCAAACCATCGGTATTTATATCATAAATTACCGCGCCCTTATCGTTTTCAGACTTTTGACACTGAACTTCCTTACCTACCAGAAATTCTTTTACCGAAACATCCACATCGTCAGTTTCGATTTCATTAATGAAAATATCCCGCATTTGATTGCCTGAACAGGAATTGAAAATCTCCCGTACTATCTCATATCGTTTCATGATTTTATTATAGCTGGATTATCAGAAACCGGCAACAAGTCGATCCGATCTTGTATGGACGGTTCATTCGTGCTATTATTACGATCATGGATACCTACCCCAGTCCTCAGCCCTCCTGCATACCCGCGTTGCTTTTGCGTTCCCTTGCGTTGGCTATAATTTTTTACCAAATTAGGCTTTTGACTAAGGATCTTGTGGATACGCCGATTTTTGCCGCTACCCTGGGCATTGGCTTTATCGGTTCTTGGGGGCTTTTCCGCAAAAAGGTGGGTCCAGTGCCGGCAATGCTCACCCTTGGGCTGACGCCTTGGGTTGCCCGGGGTTTTATCGCGTTTCCTTGGGTCTTTATGGCGGATACAGCGGTTTTTTGGGATTCCCTGATCCTCAATTTGGACCGCAATAATTTTATCGCTTTAGTTCCATTCTATTGGATAGGTTTTTCCACTTATTTTTCCGCCCGTTCCAGAGCTTTTTTACAGGCTGATATTATCATGGCGGATACCCTCTTGGTAATGATTTTCAGCATTGCTCCGACCGGAAATATTGAACTGTATCGGCTGCCGATATTGATGATTATCGTTGTTGGGATTATCCTGTTTTTTCAGATTCTCGCACTGATTTTTTCAGGTCCGATTGAATTCAAGGTCCGGAAAAAAGAGTACGCCGGAGCCGGGGCGGTTCTGTTTATACTGGTTCTGATCGGCGGTTTTCTATTCCTCAGACCTTTTCAGGAAAAAGCGGTGGATAAGGGAGGCGGACTTTTAGCGCCTAAACTCTTTAGTTTTGACTTTTCTCAGTTTCTGCATCTGGAAAGTGAAATCAGTATAAACGACGATCTCGTATTTATCGTTAGAAAAAACCCTGACGATATGCAAACCCTGCTCCGCCGGTATGTGCTTTCAGGGTACAACCGTAAGCAGGGATTTTTTCGATATGAAACGATTGATGAAAAAGCCCATCCCCAGCGGCTCCCGGAGCGCAAGACCTTCCTGACCAGTCAAAAATCGGCTCACACCTATCGGATCAGGGATCAGGAATATTATCTGGTGAACTTTGACGCTTCCGCGTTTATCGGCATGAACGAGCCGGTTATGATTACCCCTTTTGAAACATGGGATGCTTCGTCCTTCAATGCGGCTTATGCGGTTCAAAGCCATGTCAGTGAAGCCCTGCGCTACGAACTGTTCGATTCGGTCATGATCGATCCGAACCCTCAAACCTTGGGATTAAGCCCTGAAGTCTATGCGTTTTATACTGATTACGGAGAGGACGAGCGGATTGTCGCTCTTGCCCGTACGATAACTGAGGGACGCAGTAATTATCAGGACAAAATAGAGCTGATTTACCGCTACTTAAAAGAGGGAGATTACCGGTACAGTCTCAAACCCGGCATAGCCTCTGACGGAGATCAGCTTGCGTATTTTCTCTTTCAATCAAAAAAAGGGTACTGTTCGTATTATGCTTTTTCCATGACTCTCCTGCTGAGGTCTCTTGGTATTCCTGCGCGGGTTGCGGCGGGTTTTTTCATTGAACCTTCTACGAATACATTTAACTATTATCCAGTTCGTTCCAATATGGCTCACGCCTGGGTTGAGGTTTGTTATCCCCAATACGGGTGGATAGAGTATGATCCTACCACGGAACTGCGTGCGGAAGGCGAAGAATTTCGTTTTTCTTCTGGGATCACCGAAGAATTTGAGCAGCTCTTAAAAGAAATTTTAGATAATCACGCTCAGTTGATTCCGAAAGAAGGGACCGGTAAGAAAGAAATTGACGACGGGCTTGCCGCCGCAGGGTTCCGTACTATCCGATTTTTTCAGGAGTATTGGGTTTTCCTGCTTCTTGGGGTTCTCAGTATTGGTTTCATACTCATCCGCACCCAATATATGCTTGAGTTTAGGCTGACCCAGAATCTGCGGAAAAAAGCAAATCGGCTCTGGTCTCATACGAAACGGCGGCTCAGATTAGGGGGATATAAGAAAAGCCCTCTGGAAGCTGAAGCCGAATGGGTGAAAAGGCTGAACTTACGCATTCCCGGGGTATACGAGTTGTATCAAGCCGTGGCGTCCGCCCGGTACGGCATCACCTATACAGCAGAGCAATGCAAAGAACTGGAACGCCAGTATCAAGATTTTTCCAAAAGCTACGCAAAAACCGTATCCCTTGGGCGGCGGCTTTTGGCTTGGTTTGCCCCCCCGATTGGGCTGGTCCTTGATCCTCTTCACAAGAAAAAACCTAAGTCTAAGGTTTCGCTTGAAAAAGCCGCGGGAATCCTGCTGTTTTTCTTGTTCGCGTTCAGCGGAGATAAAGCCGGCGCTCAATACCCTGAAGAACTTGAAGAGCCGGACCCCCAGTCGCTCTATTACAAAGCCCTTGAATCTCAAAGGTCGGAACATTGGGAACAGGCTATTGAACTGCACCGCAGAGGCGCTGAACGTTACCCAGAAGACCCTCGGTTTCCTTGGGCTTTAGGAGAACTGTATTTCAAACGCAAACTCTATGGACTTGCCTGGGATTACTATCGCAAAACAGAAACGCTCCTCCCGGAAGACCCGGACCTGCTGTACCAGCTTTCCCGGGTTGCCGCCCATCTTAATCGAGACGCCGAGTCTGCGGAATATCTGGAACGGCTCCTGCTGTTTGAGCCTGATAATCAGACCGCTATCGGCAATCTAGGGTGGATGTATTTCAAACTCCACCGTTTAGGAGAAGGTCGGGATCTGCTCCTAAACGCACTGGAACGGCTCGGTCCTAATCCTGATTTTTCTATGACCCTGGGAATGATTTTTTCAGATTTGTTTCAGTATGACGACGCTAAGAAGTGGTATCTTGACGCTATTACCCGTGGAGAAGATATAGGGGATCGAAAATTTACCGCAGTGAGCCATTTCAATTTATCTATTTTGGAAACCCGGTTTTATCAGTATGATCTTGCTTTTGAGCGTACCAATGCGTCTTTGCGTTCCCAAAACCGCGCTTCCGGGCGGCTTGCTCGGGGAGAACTGTTCCTGAAGCGGCTGGAATTTAAGCAGGCTTTTTCGGATTATCAGATCGCCTACGAGATAGACCCAGCGCCCCTTTCCAAGGTCAATCTCGCCAAGTCCTATCAGCTTTCAGGGCATCTTGAAGAAGCCCGGCTGTATGCGGAAGACTGTCTTAACGGGACTGATCTGTCATGGATGCTCAATTACGGCACTGATCCGGTACGGTATAAGCGGGACATTCATGAAATTCTCTATAACGTATACGAAGGATTGGAGCGTACCGAATACAGTATACCTTACGGAACATGGCAGGAAAGCGTACAAGGGATGTTTCTAAAAGTTTCGTATTGGTTTAAAAAGAAAGTTCATCAGCATCTCTTTCGCAAATACAGTCTTCTTTCAGCAGACGTGTATAAAACAGACAGTTCCGCTGGCGGAGAATCAAACTTAGACGCGCTCCTTCAGTATTACAACGCTTTTGAAGACTATCCTCGGCGGGCCCTGCGCTATCTTCATAAGGCGAGAGATTTTGAAATTCCCCTTATACCTGAATCCGCCGCTTCGTATACATATAAAGAAGGGCGGCTATTGAAAAATTGGAATCTGTTACAGGATACGCTGACTCAGTTTGATTCAGTTTGGGAACGGGACATGATTGCGGAAATATACGCCGATCTTGGGCAGATGAAAAAAGGCGGAAAAGACATAGCTCAAAGACTGTACGCGCTTAATCGGGGGATACTGCGTCAATACGGAATCAGACTGCCGATAGAACTTATGATTGACATTGCCATAGCCGAACCTGAAAACAGCGGGAATCTTGAGCAAAGGATAGTCCGTGCTATTAAAGCCGCGGGAATTGACCCCCTCAAATCCGGCAGTGAAGCAAGCCGTTTCCTGCTCACGATACGCATAAGCGATCAGGGCATCGGGTATACCGCCGCTTGTGAACTCTATGATAACGTTCAAGGCGCACCGGTATTTAACCATTCTATTGGAATAAATGCTCTTTCCAATAAAGCGGCGATAAACGCTTTTATTCGGACTTTGGGAGATTATATATTTACTAACGAATGACTGCCATACAGGTACAAACCGTCCGGACTACCTGCAATGGGGTCAGCCCACTTCATTAGGCAGCGCGCCGGTATCAAAAAACTGAAAAATATTATCCAGCGTTGTTCGGGCAATCGCGCTTAGGGCTTCTTCAGTGAGGAACCCTTGATGGCCGGTAACGATCACAT